>JANXSH010001130.1 GCA_025356615.1 Planctomycetia bacterium
TCACCCTCGAGCCGAACGCCGTCCCTGGGGCAGGCCAACAGCGCGGGCAGCTCCTCGACGCGATGCGCTGGGCCGCCAAGGTCTTCCACGAGTGCCTCCTCGACAGCCCCCTCGCCGAAGACGCCCGCCGCTACCTCGGCGAGCGCGGCCTTCTCGGCGAGACGGTCCGCCGATGGAACCTCGGCTTCGCACCCGCCTCGGGCCAGTGGCTCGTCGATCTCGCGGTCCAACAAGACATCCCCCTCGAGCATCTCGAAATCGTCGGCCTGATCGCCCAGAGCAACCACGGGACGGGCTATTACGATCGCTTTCGCGACCGCGTCCAGTTCCCGATTCGCGATGTCCGCGCTCGGGTGGTCGGCTTCGGCGGGCGCATCTTGCCCACTTCGCCCCTGCTGAACCGTGACAACCCGCCCCCGAAGTATTACAACTCGACCGACACGCCCTTGTTCAGCAAGAGCGAACAACTCTACGGCATCGACCAGGCCCGGCCCGCCGCCGAGAAGGCCGGCTACCTCGCCATCGTCGAGGGCTACACCGACGTGCTGATGGCCCACCAGATGGGCGTCACCCAGGTGGTCGCCACGATGGGCACGGCACTCAACGAACGCCACTTGCGCCAGATCCGCCGATTCGTGCCGCGCGTCGTCCTCGTCTTCGACGCGGACGACGGGGGCGACCTCGGCGTCGATCGCGCCCTGACCTTGTTCGCGACTCATGACATGGATCTCTCCGTCGCGGCACTGCCTGCGGGACTCGATCCGTGTGATTTGCTCGTTCAGCAAGGCCCCGACCCGTTTCGTCGGGTTCTCGAATCGGCGTCCGACGCGCTGGAGTTCAAACTCGACGGAATGATCCTTCGGGAAGGCACTTCCAGCGTTGAAGGATGCCGACGCATCGTCGATGCGGTTTTAGGGGTAATCGCACTCGCCACTTCCTTGCCGGGGGAGGCAGGTGCTGTCAAGATAGAATTGATGGTATCGCGCATCGCCCGGCGACTGGCACTCAAGGAGGAGACCGTATGGGCACGCCTGGATGAGTTGCGTCGGTCGCGTCGGTCGTCCGAATCCGGACGACCCCGCGATGATAAAGGAAGCGGACCCGCTCGGTCAGCGCCGGCCTCCCCGGAGGAGCGACGCCTACTCGAGCTATTGCTGGCGGACCCGGCTCTCGTAGTCCAGGCCGCGAAAGGCGTCCGACTCGAGGAGATCTCGCACCTGGGCTTGCGTCGGATGCTGGCGGGGCTGTTCGCCCTGGCGGCCTCCGGGGCTTCCCCGACGCTGGATCGTCTCCGTGTCGATCTCGAAGACGCCCCCGCGCTGCTGAACAAGGCCTTCCAATTGCAGGACGCCGGCCTCTCGAGGCCGGATCGGCAAAGGGAACTGGAAGACCTCGTGGCCCGCTTCCGTCAACGTCGTGAGAAAACAGCCCGGCAGGAGTTACACAGTCAACTGCACGCCGTCCGCGACACGCGCGACGTTCAGGCAGAGATCGAGTTACTCAGCCGGATTCAGAATCGGTCGGTTGAACTTGGCCCTAATGGGATCTCTTGCGGAGACGGAACGGGATCGTCCGTTTTGTCTCCGATGGCGTAGAGGTCCGATTACGAGGCGAGGGAGGGATTGATGGAAAAGCTCGACGACGGCCTGAAGGCTTTGCTCGAACAAGGCAAGGAAAAGGGCTATCTGACATACAGCCAGGTCAATGACCACCTACCGGACGACGACGCCAACCCCGAGAAGATCGACCAGCTCTTGATGCTGCTCGAGTCGGAGGGTGTCGAGTTGATCGACGAGGCGGACGCCGAGGAGAAGGAGCGCGCCTCCAGCGAGGAGGTGGACACCGACCTCGACCTCAGCTTCATCGAGGAGGACGACAGCCGTCGCATCGACGATCCGGTGCGGATGTACCTGACGCAGATGGGCACCCTGCCGTTGCTCAAGCGCGAGCAGGAAATCGCCCTGGCGAAGAAGATCGAAGTGACGCGCAAGCGCTTCCGCCGCAAGGTGTTGGAGTGCGACGGGGCGCTGAACCAGGTCGTCGAGACGCTGCGCAAGGTCCACACGGGTGATCTCCCCTTCGACCGCACGGTCAAGGTCTCCCTGACGGAGAACCTCGAGAAGGACAAGATCCTGGCGCGGATGCCGCACAACCTCAAGACGCTCGAACACCTGATGGAGCAGAACCAGCTCGACTTCGAGAAGCTCATCGAGGTCTCGACCGACGAGGAGGGGAAGCAGACCCTCCGCCGGGGGCTCCGCATCCGCAGGCGCAAGGCCGTGACGCTCGTCGAGGAGTTGTCGATCCGGACGCAGAAGATCCAGCCGCTCATGAAGAAGCTCGAGCAGATCTCCGTCCGCATGACCGAACTCGAGTGCCAGGTCCAGACGCTCCAGGCCGACCGCGGCCGGCGCGAGGACCGGGCCAACGCCGAGAAGGAGTTGCACGATTACATGCTCCACACGCTAGAGGAGCCTTGTTCGCTGCGTAGTCGGTGCGAGACGGTCCACCAGCGCTACACCGAGTACGAGCAGGCCAAGCGCGAGCTGTCCGGCGGCAACCTCCGCCTCGTCGTGAGCATCGCCAAGAAGTACCGCAATCGCGGCCTGAGCTTCCTCGACCTCATCCAGGAGGGCAACACCGGCCTGATGCGAGCGGTGGACAAGTACGAGTACC
>JANXSH010001138.1 GCA_025356615.1 Planctomycetia bacterium
AGGCGGATGGCAAGAAATAAATCGTCCGCTGAACAAGTGATTAGGGCGAATGGGCGGTGAAGCAAAAAGGAGGGCGAGAAGCGAATCCCAGCGTGAGAATCGTCTCGCCGGCCTTGGGAGGTGCGATGGTGACGAACCACTTGGGCAGGTCTTGGTTTCGCTCCAGTCGGAGTTCCAGTGCCCGCATTTCTCCCTTCGTCCGTCGCACGCCCTTCTCGTGCTTCTGCTCGATTCGGTAGGGGTGCGGGTTCTTGCCCGCGTATGTCATGCCGGCTGCGAACCCAAGCACCGCCGCCTCGCTGTTCAGCAGTGCCCCGTTCCAGTAGACCTCCGACACCCCCCAGCACCGCTCCACCGGGTCGTACTTGCTGTGGTGAGGAGGGTAGTACGCCAGCACCACCTTCAGTTGTGTCGCCTGCGCGAATGGCACTGACCGGTATATGAACTGGCTCCGCCTGCTCTGATTCTCCGGCCCGTTGTCCGGGTCCAGCAACAGCGTGTCCACCTTCGGGTGCTCCGCCTGTTTCTGCCCCCACCACTGCTCCAGCCTATCCACGATGAAGTCGCTCGTCACCTTCGAGTCGGTGAAGTAGAGACTCAGATCCTTCGTGTCTGGCAGGAAGATTCCGAGCGGGGTCAACTTGCCCCACGGCCTGAAGTCGTGGTCTGCCCCCTCGGTGCCGACGCGGCTCCGCCACGCGAGAACGGGCCGATCAGAACCGGCGCTTTGGCGTCGATGGAGGCGCGGAGGGCGTTCGGCGCGAAGGCGGCTTCCAGGTGGGCCTTCTTCGAGTGGCCGAAGGTGGCGCTGGCCTCTTTCACCCTTTTTGGGGGCGGTTCTTGGCGACGAGGCGGAGGCGGAACCCCAGATCGTCGAGCTTGGTGGCGATGGTGCGTATTCGAGGGAGTTGGGCGTTGGTGTAGCCCTTGTGGTCGATGAGTTGCCTGCGGACCGCGGAGGCGGTGAGGCGACAAAATAGCTGGGTGGTCCGAAAGGTATAGTCGGTCTGGAGGTGGTCCTTGACGAGGTCGCGAATATCCTGAAAGAGGTCGGGGAGGTGGTCCTCGCAGCGGAGGCGGCCGCGTGCGGAGAAGTTATCGACGCAGGTGATGCCGGAGCGTCGCTCGTGGAGGGCCTTGCGGATGGTCTCGCGGCACCAGCCAAGGCACTCTTCCGCTTGCCGTTGGCTCAACTCATGCGCCTCGATCGTGTGGGCGATGAACTGTCGGCGCTCCGCCCCGCGAAGCACCTTGGCCGTCTCTTTCGACAACGCGCACACCTTGTCTGGCGGTCCCATTTTCCACACCTCCGTTGTTCAGGTGTGGATTGTATACGAATTTCCAGCGGACGATTTATTTCTTGCCGTCAGCCTAAACGACGTGAGGTCTGGGTGTCGATGCCGTGCGTCGCATGGGGGATCCTCACTTCGCTCGCGATGTGGACGAACGCCGCCGCACGAGCGCGGGCCGGTGCTCGAGCAACCGCGACGCCTTGTCGGCGACCCTGCCGAAGTCGTCGGCGACCGGGTACAGCCCCTTCCTCATGCCCACGAGCCGCTCCTGTGCCGACTCCAACTCGCTCCGGCTGTCGGTGCGTTCGGTGATAGCGAACTCCAGCCTCTCCCAGGCCGAATCGAACGCCGATGCGACCTCGCAGACGTGCGCGGCGACCTCGCCGGCGTGCCTGCGCAAGTAGTCCACGACGAGCCTCGAGTCGGGCGGGGTGAACGCCTGGTCGGGCAAGTCACAATCGAACCTGTCCGCGTCCCGTCCGGGGCTGAAGACCGCGCCGCGCGCCGCCAGCCGGGCGAGGGTCGGCGGTATGTCGCGCCTCAGGTCGTTGGAGTCGAACGGCGATTCGCTCATCGGTACTCCTTCACTTCGGGCTGGACGCTACCCGCGAAGTGGGCTTCCAACTCGAGTACGCTGACGAACACGGCAGTGCCCTTCAGCGGGCGATAACCCTTCGGTTTCCCGTCGCGGATCAGGCCACGGATCGATTCCGGGGAGACGCCGAAGCAGCGCGACGCCTTGAGGATCTTGAGGAACTGAACCTGAATCGTCGGTGTGGACATAGCTACCCCCTCGCCCGCCGGGTGGTCGAGCGTGGGCACGGTACTCCAACCTGGAAGGGCTTGTCAAAAGGGCGACCGAAGAATTCTCGGAATTCTTTTCGACGTGGTGGTGGTGTAGAATACTTTCACGCAATCGCTGTCGCGGTTGCTAGGTCGTGTGGACAATTACCGCGCAAGTCCTTATAGCGAAGCGATTTGCGCAGAATACATTCGCCCGCGAGAATCGTCCGTAAGTTCTTGTGAGGATTGTGGTTACGATGGTAATTGTCCACACGACCTAGCATTCACATCCAGAATGCGTCCCGTGGGCAGCGTCACCGCCGTGGGGACGCTGTCTTTTTTTCGTGCGCCGCCTGAAGGGCGACGAGCTGAAGCGGGCCGGATCAGCATCAGCGCGGCGGCGGACGTGGCCGGGAGAATACTTTCATTTCTTTCAGCCGCAAGTCGTCGCGCGGACCGGACGAAAATACGGCAAACTAGTTGCGAGGAAGGGCGGCCCACCTCTAAAAGTTTTAGAGGTGGGTTTCATATCGACCGGCTCCGCGCCGTCCGCTATCATTCGTTGCATCCAGCCATCAAAGGACGCAACCGACATGCCAAGGGTAAAGAAGCAGCAGTACACGAAGCCCATACCGGAAGGTGCCGAGTGGACGACGACGTATGTCCGGCGGCAGGGCGTGAAGGTCGAGGTCCAGGCCGTCCGGTTCCGTGGCTCGGACGGGAGGATGACGACGCGCCCCGTCGTCGAGTCCGGCAAGACCGCCGGGAAGGCGTACCGGACGAGTCCGCCGCCTACTACGGGCGGGTGAAGGGCAGGCCGGTGAAGTTGTGCGCCGACAAGGCGGCCGCCGAGGCGATGCTCTCGGATCTCATCAAGGATGTCGACCACGGAAAGGCGGGCATCCTGAACCCGATGAAGGGTTCCAACAAGCGATCACTCGCGGACTACGGCGAGCACCTCGCCAAAACCAAGAGCCGTTCGGCTTACCACGCCTCGCAGGTGACCGGGAAACTGAGGCGCTGCCTTCTCGAGGGGTGCGGGTTCGCCCGACTGTCGGATGTCGAAGTCGAGGGCGTGGCCGAGTGGCTGGCCGAAGAACGGCGGGACGGGTCTCCCCCGACGGTCCCCGCTGGCGTCCGGTCGTTCGGCGTGACCGAAGCGGCGGCGGTCCTCGGCATCGATCGGCGAGCGCTCGTCAAGCGGGTCCGTTAACAACGACTCGCGGTCACCGTCCGGGGTAAGCGGACCGAACTCCCGCGCGAACTCGTCGAGCGACTCGCGGCACGACACGTCCGGGGCATGAGCGAACAGACGGCGAGGCATTACGTCGTCACCCTGCGGGCCTTCGGCGCGTGGCTGGCGGGCGGCGACGACAGGAGACTCGTTTCGAGTCCGTTCGGCACGCTGTCTCCGATCACGGTAACGGAGAATCGACACGCCCGACGCGAATTGGCCGCCGAGGAACTCCCCCGGTTGCTGTCCACCACGCTCGCGAGCGGGACGACGTTTCGCAAATTGGGTGGCCGGGAGAGGTGCGTCCTGTACGCGACGGCGTGCGGGACCGGCTTCCGGGCGGCCGGACTGGCGGCGCTCACCCCGGAGTGCTTCGACCTGTCCTCCGGCGGGCCGAAAGTCGTACTCACCGTCCGGTCCGACAAGGCGAAGCGCGGCAAGAAGAATCACCCCATCCCGATCGACCTCGCCGAGTCCCTGGGGTCCTTCTTGCCCGGCAGGCCCGCAGGCGTTCCCGTCTGGCCCGGCACTTGGGCGAAGCACGGCAACGCCGCCGAGATGCTCCGAATCGACCTCGAATCCGCCGGCATCCCCTACGTCGTCGAAGGCCCGGAAGGCCCGGAACACGCCGACTTCCACGCCCTCCGCCACTCCTACATCACCGCCCTGGGGCGCTCCGGCGTGGACCTGCAAGTCCAACAGGAACTCGCGGGACACCGCTCCTCGAAGACGACGGAACGATATTCCCATGTCCGCAAGGCCCACCTAGTGGCGGCCGTCGATCGTCTCCCGTCGATTTTTCCGGCGAGAACCGGCGAGGGAACCGCCTGCCAGCCCGAGGCCGGGTAGCCCCCGCGCTTACCCGTAGCTTACCCATCGCTTACCGATGCCCCCGCCATTTCATGGTATTTCGTGATAGCTCACGATAGTAGGCGAGGAGGGAGGAAGGGTCTACGCCATCGCGTAACCCCTTGAAGTTGCTGGGTTAAGATGGCTTCTGATAGCGTATGATAGCTAGAGAGGGAGTACACCCGACAGGAGTCGAACCTGTAACCTACGGTTCCGAAGACCGTTGCTCTATCCAATTGAGCTACGGGTGCATGATGATATCCTATCAGTATCGTCGCCGGACCGCAACCTCCGCCCGGTAGAGGGAAAATAATCGGGTGAGCTTCACGAAAGTAGGTGGGAAATAATCGCGGATCGGGTAGATTGACTGTACTTTCTGTGGAAAGCCTACGGTCACAGGGCCATGTCGAGGAGTGATTCGATCAATTCCTCGATTTTCGCTGCGTCGAGCGGTTCCGCCAGGGCCAGCCGAAATTTATTTCGCAACACCTCACGCTGCGATGCCTTACGCTTGTCTGCGTGCGACGGCCGACGCGGTTTGCCGTCCCACGGACTGGCGCTTCGGTCCACCACTTCCTCGTCGGGCCGGTCCCACGCCCACGCCTCCGTCTGGCCGTACATCCAGCCGTCGGGGTCGAAGCACCCCTTGTTCGCCTCCAGGTTCCTCACCTGCTGCTGCTCGGCACCCCAGACCTCCTTCACATCCTCGAACGTACACCCGGTCGATCCACGGTCCGCCACCATCTCCGGCACCTCCGAAGGCGTCGCATCCGGGTCCGTACTGGAGTACGGGATCCAGCCATGTTCCTCCTTCACGATCACCCCACGGATCGCCCCTCCTGCCGGCCTCCACGTCGCCTGGAACGTCTTGACCGTCTCGGTCACTCGCCCGCCATATCGCGTACACTCGACCCGTTGCCAGCCGCCCTCGTCTGCCGCCAACTCCTCCAGGCTGGTGCGATCCTTGCCGTAGATCGGCTTACGACCTCGCCGCCCCGGAGGCGGCGTCTGGGGCAGGTCGCACGGCGCGGCGTTCTTGGGCAGTCGGCTGAAGACGACCACGCCGAGTCTCTTCGCCTCGAGGAGGAAGGGCCGCTTGGCGTAGCCGCCGTCGCAGGCCAAGGCCACGCTGTCGTACCGGCCCCCGTCCCTCCACGCCCGCACCCAGGCCAGCAGTTCGCCAGCCATCTCCCGTTTGGTGCGGAACTCGACGCGGTGGTCCGCCGCCATCGCATCGACATCCTTACGGCGGACGTGGAGTTCCGACAGCAACGGCAAGGCGACGGTGCCACGCTCGGGGTGGCGGGCGAGGGCAGCCAGGCAGACCCAGACGTGGCCGTACAGGAACGGCTCGCCGGCGGGTCCGGGGTCGGGGTCGTGGTGCAGGCCGGCCCCCTCGATCTCGGGGCCCCAGCGCCGAGTCGGCGTGTCATCCAGGGCCAGACGCAACCGACCGGGGGGGAGGATCGTCTCGACGGTGCGCAGCACGGGAACGGCCAACCAGTCGGCGCGTCGGCCGCAGGACCAGACGGTGTCGTAGGCGGCGCGAAACGCGACGGTGATGCCGGCGGCGCGGGACCACGTAGAGACGGTGCGACGTCCGCCAGCGAGGAGGATGCCGAGGCGGAGCAGGGAGACGCGGGCCGTGCGGCGGGGATGCAAGCAGCCGTCCATGCACTGCAAGCCGGTGGACAGCAGGGCGGGGAGGAAGGATAATGACATGGCTGGCTCCTTGGTGGGATAAGTCTTGGTAAACTCATCATCGCCAGGGGGCCAGCCTTCGTCCACCCGTTACGTCTAC
>JANXSH010000831.1 GCA_025356615.1 Planctomycetia bacterium
GGGGGAGCCGGAGGCATGTCTTTTGGCGCGAAGTCTCCCACGGGCCGGTCTTGCTCCCCCTCCCTTTTAGGGGAGGGGGCTGGGGGGGTGGGGTCTAACCAGCGACGACCCGTGATCTTCGAAACTACTGTGACGCTCCCGGCTCGCCAAGATTACTTCTTCTTCACCGTCGCCAGCAAGGCGCGGCACGACTTCGCGCAATCCTGACACGACTTGCCACAGCGCTGCATGTGGTCGTCTTTGAACTCCTGACACCGCTTGGCGCAGGCGTCGCATATCTTGGCGCAGGTGTCGATCGAGAGTTGCCACGTCGGCCCGCGCCGGGCTACCAGCCTCGCGCTGAGCGAACAGAACTCGGCGCAGTCCTGGCACAGGCGCATCGTGTTGGCGTGCTTGGTTTCGCCGGCGGCGAGCAAGTTCGAGCAGTGTCGCTGGCAGATTTCGCACTGGAGCGCGCAAGACGCGGCCGTCTTGACGCAGTCTTCCTGCTCGGCCGTCAACTTGTGGACGACGGGCTTCGTCTCCTGTGCCGAGCCGGTCGTGGTCGGGTCGGCGGCCATGATCGACAGGGTCAGCACGAGAGCGGACGCGGATACGAGGCGCATGACGATTCCCTCCAGGAGGCCCTCCGCATGGAAGGCGGCACGCGCCGCCGACCCGAGACGGTCCTCTGGAGTGATACGACCCCCGGCGTCCGCGTCAAGCGGCCTTGGCAGGCTTCGCCGCTCGCCCGTAGAGGACGCGATCGTACACGGCGAGCGTGTCGAGGGCGCACTGTTCCCAGGTGAACGGCCTGGCTACCTCCTCGACCCCCCGGCGCAGGTCGAGCCACCAGTCATGGTCGGTGCAGACGCGGAGCAGGGCGTCGCGCCAGCCGTCCATGTCGTTGGGGTCGGTCAGGTGGGCCTTCTTGCCGACCGTCTCGACGATCGGGCCGGCCGTCGAGGCGAGGACGGCCCCGCCGCAGGCCATCATCTCGATCGGCGGGAGGCCGAGACCCTCGTAATGCGACGGGAAGACCAGCGCGCGGGCGGCGTTGTAGAGGAGACTGACGTGGGCCTCCTCGACGTAGCCGAGGTAGATCACGCCCCGGTGGCGGGCCTCGTCGTGGAGGAATTCCGCGATGTCGTCGCTGTTCCACCCCCACCCCCCGACGAGGACGAGAGGGAACTTCTGGCGAACGGGGTCCGGCAGCGCGCAGTAGGCGCGGAGCAGCATCATGAGGTTCTTCCGCGGCTCGATCGTGCCCAGGTAGAGCAGGTAATTCGGCGGAAGGTTCAACGCGCGGCGCTTCGCCTCGACCTCGGCGGGGAGCATAGGCCGGAGGCCGGGCCGGCTGCCGAGGTACGTCAGCGAGACGCGATCGGGAGGCACGCCGAGGTGGCGGATGATCTCCTGGCGCGCGTATTCACTGATGGCGATGATGTGCTGGGTCCGGGCGAGGCCGCGCTGGAAGTCGCGTTCGTGTTCGGCGATGCGGTCGGCGGGGTGCCATTCGGGGTGGAGCAAGACCGAAAGGTCGTGGACCGACGTGACCGTGGGCAGGTCGCACTCCAGAGGCAGGAAGTTCGGCTCGTGATAGAGCGAGAATCCTCGTCCCAAGCGGCGAAATTGATAGTCGAAGACCTTCTTGCTCAACCAGCGGAGGCGGTTCACGACGCGTGTTCGGATTCGACGGTCCGGTTTCGAGGTTTGGGCAGTTTGGGAAGACGAAGGGGATACGCTCGTGGTCGATGGCCGGAGGCGAAAGTAGCAGCGCTGGGCCGCATCGATCCAGGTGGGGCGATGGACGTGGAGGTTGTCCGCGCCCAGGAGGGGGGCAAGGCAGCGGACCAGCTCGGCGGCATAGTGGCCGATCCCGCTCTTTCTGCCGTTGAGTACCAAGCCGTTGATCAAGACGCGCATGAGGGCATCCCCCTGTTCCGAAGGCCGGGAACGACTTCTGGGGGACACTCCATGATGCGCGAACGAAGTGTAGCAAGTTGACGACGCGCGAAAAAGATCAGGCGGGGCCGTACAGTGACGGCCCCGCCTGGTCAGGATCGATGCTGAAGCGTTACGACTCACTTGCGACGCGACCGGGACCGGACGCGACCGATGCGCGTCGGCTCCGAGAGCGTCCAATCTTCCGGGACGGGGCGGCGGACGAACTCGTCGGCGTAATTCCAGTAGCCGAGTTGCTCCTCGCCTGGGTGCCAGGAGAAGTACGCGCGACGCTCATTGACCAGGGTCGGGAAGCCGACCAGGCCGATTTCCGCGTCGAGCACGACGAGGCCAAGTGTCGAAAGCTCGGCCTGAACCTGGGTTAGTTCGACCTGGACGGCGGCGATGTCTTCCTCCACCTGATACCGACGGGACCGCATGGACCAGTCGAGGTGGAGGCGGATCTTTTCGAGGTGTTCGAGTTCGGGGTGTAGTCGATCCAATCGTGCCTTCAGTCGAGCGATGTCCTGGGCGATCGGGCCTACGAGGGGGAGCATGTCCCGCCCCGCTTGCCAGGTCATGATCCGGTCACAAGTACCAGATCGGTTCGCCTCGGACGCCTGATTCTCCGTAAACCCGCTCATACGGTTGGACCCCCTGGGTTCAGGAGTTGAACACTGTTTCCCACACCATTGTACGTTCGGAGATCAAGGGGGATTCGCTTCACCGGATTCACCCCCCCGAGGCCGCGAATGGGAGGATCGACACGGCTAAACGCGCAGCCTTTCCCAGATTCACCAGAGTGGCTCGCTCCGAGGGTTGAAATCCTATTCCTGAGAGAAGAAATAAGAGGATCTATCCCTTGACTTGGAGGTAATCCGCGAGCCTGAGAATCATACTGGAGTATTCGACGCCCGCCTTTGCGTGCGGATACTTCTGCGAGAAGTCGCGGAACTGCATCCGGCGGTATAGGCGGATCGCCTTCTCGTTTCGCGGGTGGACGTACAGCCCGAGCCAACCCTGACGGTCGGCGTGCTTGCGTGCCTCGAAGACCAGGTGGTTCATGATCTTCGTGGAGTACCTTTCGGCACGTTCTGCCCCCACCGGCCCCCGCTGGAAGCGCCGGTCGATGCCGACTGCGGGGATGAGGGTGATGGGAATCTTCTTCAACTTCGGCACCGCTACGACGACCTCCGGGTTCGGCCAGCGAGACGGGCAAAGGGCACCGTAACCGACGATGGCGTCCTGCCCGTCCGCGTACAGCCAGACCTGTGTTCCCTTCCCCTGATCCAACCAGAAGAGTGCGCCGTCGCCCTCGGTCGGGTCTTGGCGGATCCACTCGTTGATCTCTTCCTCCCAGAACGCCGGAGATTCCGTCTCCGCGCAATCGAAATCGTACACGAGCGGAAGTAGATCCGCATCGAAAGGGATCGTTCGGAGAATGGTCGGCATCGGCCTTTATCCAAAAAAGAATCCCTACCCGGCAAACCGAGAGGGATTCGACTCGTTTCTGGACGAATTTTAGCTACATTGCCCCTTCTGCGTCACTTCGGCCTTCCGTAACAGGGCGACCTTACCCGCCTTCGGCAGATCCTCGCCGGTGTGAGCCGGAATCAAGGCGTCTTCCGTCAGGCAGACTAACTCCTCGGCTGCCTCGGTGGAAAGGTTGTCGTCGCGGTAGGCTGCCAGCAGAGGAAATTGCTCATTCCTCATCGCTTCCTCTTTTTTCGGGGCGCACGTCTGGGGGTGTCGTGTGTCCATTCGTGGGTCTCCGTTCGCGGGATCAACACCGCCTATTCTACCGAATGCACTACGGGTCGAACAGCGCAGTTCCAGCACACCAGAGAGCGTGCGAATAGCTCCGAGCTTTCAGAACGCCGCGACTTTACCGTTGATCCGCCGGTCCTCGGCCCCGACGTAGCGGCCCGATCGCGGGTGGAGGCCGATCGTGTGGGCGTCGCCCTGGCCGGTGCCGACCACCCGGTGGCCCATCGCGCGGAGGGCCGACTCGGTCGCTTCGTGTTCCGCGACTCCCTCGAAGTGCAGGGTGTCGGGGAACCATTGGTGGTGCATCCGTGGGGCATCGACGGCCTGGCGCATGTCCATGCGATAGTCGATGACGTTGACTACGACGTTCAGCACCGTGTTGATGATCGCTCGGCTCCCCGGACTGCCCGTGACCAGGACCACCCGCCCGTCGCGCGACACGACCGTCGGCGTCATGCTCGACAGCATGCGCTTGCCCGGCGCGACGAGGTTCGCCTCGGTGCCAATGACCCCGTCCCGCGTCGTCTGGCCGGGGAACCAATTGAAGTCCATCATCTCGTTGTTGAGCAGGAACCCCGCGCCGCGCACGACGATCCGCGAGCCGTAACTCCGCTCCAGCGTCGTCGTCGTGCTGACGGCCATGCCGTCGTCGTCCACGACGCTGAAGTGCGTCGTGGAGTCGCCCTCGGTCCGCAGCGGGATGTCCTTGGCGAGGTCTTCGCTCCGGGTCGCCTTGCTCATGGGGATGCCCGCAGCCAGCTTCTTCGCGTAGTCCTTCGAGGTGAGGTGCGCGGGGATCTTCACGAAGTCCTGGTCGCCGAGGTGCCTGGCCCGGTCGCAATAGGCCCGCTTCATCGTCTCGGCCATCAGGTGGAGCGTCCGCGCGGAGAATCGCGGGTCTTTCCGCAGGTCGAACGTCTCCAATACGTTGAGCATCTGCACCAGACAGATGCCCCCCGAGGAGGGTGGAGGCGGCGCGTAGACATCATGGCCGCGATACGTCCCGTGGATCGGAGTCCGCTGTTTGGCCTGGTACGACTCGAGGTCTTTCAAGGTGATGAGGCCGCCACCCGCCCGCATCTCTTTGACGATCAGCTCGGCCGTCTCGCCCTTGTAGAAGCCCTCCGCGCCACGATCCCGGATCCGTCGGAGCGTCGACGCGAGGTCTTTTTGCACGAGCCGGTCAGCGGCCTCCCAGTCCTCCTTGCCGTTCGCCTTGGCCAGGACTCGGCGCATCTCCGGCGTCACCTGTCGGCCGTTCGTGACCCAATTCAGCGAGGAAGCGAGTTGGAGGTCGATGAGGAAGCCCTCCTCGGCGAGGGCGATGGCCGGTTCGACGACGGCCTTCCAGGGGAGTTTGCCGAACTTGCCGTGCGCGAGGGCAAGCCCGGACACCGTCCCCGGCACGCCGACCGCCTTAACGCTGTAGATGGTGTCCTTCTTCGTGAACATGGTCCGCGAAGCGCTGGCGGGAGCCTTCTCGCGGTAGTCGATGACGGCAGGTGAGCCTTTCCCCGCCGCCGGGTGGATGACCATGAACCCGCCCCCGCCGAGGTTCCCCGCCGAGGGGTACGTCACCGCCAGCGCGAGGGCGGTCGCCACGGCGGCATCGACAGCGTTGCCGCCGCGCTTCAGGACGGCACACCCGACCTCCGCGCCGGGAGGCGAGACCGCGACCACGACGCCGTGTCGTGCCGGCGGAGCCTTCGCGTCGAGCAGGGGAGAAAGGGAAACGGCACCGAGCGCCAGCGCCTCGCGCCGGGTGAAAGGGGTGGAGGGGTGCATCGGGTACAGACTCCTGGATCCGTCGAAGGTGTCAAAAGGAAGGCGTGGGTCTCCTTCTGACATCGATCCGAAGGCGCGTCTGTGTTAAATGTTTCTTATCCACCCGCCCCAGGTCGCCACAACCTCGACCGCAGCGGGAGATCGAGTGATACAAGGAGTCGTACACATGGTGCGTGTCGTAATCGCGGTGGTCCTCTCTGCCGTCGTGCAGATGGCATGGGGGTTCTTGTTCTGGGGAGGAGCCGTGCTGCCCTTCAGTCAAACGATGGTACAGGAGTTGCCGGACGAGGGCCGGGTGATGGCCGCCCTGGAGACGGTCAAGGAATCGGGCCACTACTTCGCCCCTCACCCCGGACGGGCGAAGAACACCGAGGACGAGAAAGCCTTCATGGAAGAGCATCGCCGGGGACCGCTGGTGGAGATCGTATACCAGAAGGACGGAGTCGATCCGATGGATGCGAGGTATCTCGTCGCGGGATTCGGGCAGTTTCTCGTCTCGTCGCTCCTGATGGCCCTGCTACTCATCGCGGCGCTGCCCCGGCTGGAGACGTACCTCTCGCGGGTCGGGTTCATCGTCCTGGTGTCGATCTTCGCGGTGGTGGCGACGCACCTGGGAAGCCCGATCTGGTTCCACCACCCGTGGCCGTTTTCACTGATGCTGTCGGGATTCGTGGTGGCTGGCTGGATCCTGGCTGCCCTGGTCATGGGGGCGGTGATTCGACCGGCGCGGTAGTAGGCTGGGGTTGTGCCTACCACCGATTCATCCCATTGCGGCGGGGAGGGAGACGTTGATACACGTTCCCTCCCCGAGTCGGCTTTCCACCTGGATCGTGCCATCATGGGCATGGACCAGCGCTTGACAGATGCTGAGGCCCAGCCCGGAGCCGCCCCTGTCGCGTTGTCGGGACGGGCCCGCGCGGTAGAATCGCTCGAAGATGTGGGGCAGATCCTCGGGGCGGATGCCCGCTCCGCTGTCCCGTACTTCGATCCGGGCGCGGTCGTCGGCGAGTCGGATGCGGACCCGGACCGCACCACCGGGCGGGGTGAATTTCAGGGCGTTGTCCACGAGATTGGAGATCACCTGTCGGAGGTGGAGTTCGCTCCCCCAGACCTCCACCCGGTAGGGGGCGTCGGCGACGAGAGAGATTTGCTGCATCTCGCTGACACCCTCGAACATCGCGACGACTCGGCCCGCGAGCTGGTCGAGAGAGAATCGACTCGGAGCGCGGACCGAGCCTGCCTCGCCCTCCGCGAGGAGTAGGAGTTGATTCACCAGAGCGCCCAGGCTGTCGCACTCCTCGACGATGTCCGCGAGCCGCTCACGGTATTCTTCCGGTGAGCGATCGAGGACGAGGGCGACCTCGGCGGAGGCCCGCAGGGCGGCGAGCGGGGAGCGGAGTTCGTGGGCGGCGTTTGCGACGAACAACCGCTGCCGTTCGAGGTGGGCCGCGAGCCGGTCGAGCAGCCCGTTGAAGGTGCCCGCGAGTTGGTCGAGTTCGTCCCCGCTGCCGCCACACGGCACGCGCTCGTGCAAGTGCCCTGGCCTCGCCCTCGACGCGGTTCTTGCGATCAGTGCCAGAGGCCGAGTCGCTCGGCCCGCGAGCCAGTAACCCGTCAGGGGGGCCAGGACGACGATGCCCAAACTGGCAAGCAAGAGGATATGAGTCAGCGTCTCCACGTCATCCGTAACGAAGGCGAGACTGCACCCGACGCGGACGCGCAGGTCTTGCCCTCGCCTCGTCAGTTTTCCCTCGAGGACTCGGAAGCCCTCGGCGTGAAACAACTGGCCGGGCGGTATAGACGGCGTGTCCGTCAGGTCGGGTGCCCCCGTCGAGGCGATCAGCGAGGTGTTCTCTTCGTCGAAGATGCGGACGAACCACGCCCGCGCCTTGTGGCTGACGGCCTTGCGGTCGAGTTCCTCGCGGATCATGCCGAGGTCTCGGTCGAATCGATCGACGACGAGTCGGATCTCGTCGAGGTCTTCGCGCAGGAGTTGGTCCATTTCGCGCTGGAGGAAGGAGCGCAAACCCTCGCGCAGGCCGACGAAGGTGAGGAGCACGAGCGCGATGATGCCGATGGTGTTCCAGAACGTCACGCGGAAGCGCAGCGACTTAATCAGCGGCTCGAGACGACCGAAACGCATAGCCCCGCCCCCGCACCGTTTGGATCGCGTCCCCGGCCTCGTCGAGCTTCTTCCGAAGCCGGGTGATGTGGACCTCGATGACGTTCGTCTCGCCTTCCCAGCTCGCGTCCCAGAGGTGTTCGCAGAGCATCTTGCGCGTGACCACCTGCCCGGCGTGGCGCATGAGCATCTCGAGCAGGCTGAATTCCGTGGGCGTCAGGTCGATTTCCTTGTTCGCGGACGCGACGCGCCGCGTCGCCAGGTCGAGCGTCAACGTCCCCGCCGACATCCGGGCCGGGGGACGATCCGAGACGCGGCGGCGGACGGCGTGGAGTCGAGCGATCAACTCCGCGAAGGCGAACGGCTTGACGAGGTAGTCGTCCGCCCCGGCGTCCAGCCCCGCGACGCGCTCCTCGACCGAGCCTTGCGCGGTCAGCAGCAGGACCGGCGTCCGGACGCCCTGGCGACGGATCGCGGCCAACACTTCGAGGCCGCCCATGCCCGGCAGGCGAAGGTCGAGGAGGATCGCGTCGAACTGTTGGCTCGATGCCTCCTCTAGCCCGCGCAGCCCGTCGCGGACCAGGACGCACTCGTGGCCCGCCTCGCGGACCCCGACTTGGAGCGACTTCCCCATCCCGGAGTCGTCCTCGATCACGAGAACTTTCATCCACCCCTCCTGCACCACTACTCGGGGATAGGGACACGTTCTCGTTTCGCCGCAACCCCGTAGAACGAAGGAGGTAGGGTGGGGGGGGGGGGGGGGGGGGGCG
>JANXSH010001183.1 GCA_025356615.1 Planctomycetia bacterium
CAACGAGTTCATGGAGGCGCTCCGTGACCGCACGGTGAAGATCGACGTGCCGTATGTCACCCGACTGCGCGACGAGATCCGCATCTACGAGAAGGACTTCAACGCCGAGCGCGTCAAGGGCAAGCACATCGCCCCGCACACCGTCGAGATCGCGGCCATGTGGGCCGTCCTGACGCGCCTGGTGCAGCCCAAGCACGCCAGCCTGACGCTGTTGCAGAAGATGAAGCTCTACAACGGCAAGACGCTGCCGGGCTTCACCGAGGACAACATCATCGAGCTGAAGCGCGAGGCACCCAGCGAGGGGATGCACGGCATCAGCCCGCGCTACATCCAGGACAAGATCAGCAACGCCATCGTCGCCCACCCGGACGAGGACAGCGTCAACCCGTTCATGGTCATGCACGAACTTGAGGCGGGCCTCCGGCACCACTCGCTCATCACCAACCAGGAGACACTCCAGCACTACCGCGAGCTGCTCCAGGTGGTGCGCGAGGAGTACGAAGACATCGTCAAGAACGAGGTCCAGCGGGCCATCGCCGCCGACGAGGACGCCCTCATGCGGCTTTGCTCCAACTACATCGACAACGTCAAGGCGTTCACCCAGCGCGAGAAGGTCCGCAACCGCTACACCGGGAACTACGAAGACCCCGACGAACGCCTCATGCGCTCCATCGAGGAGAAGATCGACATCCCCGACGGGCGCAAGGAAGACTTCCGCCGGGAGATCATGAACTACATCGGCGCGCTGGCGATCGACGGCAAGCGGTTCGACTACAAGACCAACGAACGCCTCCAGAAGGCGCTCGAGCTCAAGCTGTTCGAGGACCAGAAGGACACGATCAAGCTCACGAGCCTGGTGTCCAACGTGGTCGATAAGGCAACGCAGGAGAAGATCGACATCGTCAAGAGTCGTCTCATCCGCAACTACGGCTACAACGAGTCCAGCGCGACCGACGTGCTGACCTTCGTCGCGAGCATCTTCGCGCGGGGGCAGACAAAGAAATGAGTTTTCAGTGTTCAGTTTTCAGTTTTCAGTTGGCGAGTGGTGAGAGCCAGACCTTCGCTCGCTCGAGACGAAACAAATAAGAGTGGGTAATCCTCGCCCGACTCACCAACTGAAAACTGAAAACTGAAAACTGAAAACCGGCGACGAAGGAGCCTAACCATGAGCC
The DNA here is from genome assembly GCA_025356615.1 of Planctomycetia bacterium. Lineage (GTDB taxonomy): Bacteria > Planctomycetota > Planctomycetia > Gemmatales > Gemmataceae > JANXSH01. Next base: position 1,173 of record JANXSH010001183.1, read on the forward strand.
AGCGAATCGAACGCGATCACCAGCGCTTCCGCAAGCTCGTGCGCGGCAAGGTGAAGAGCAACCTGTCGAAGTACATCAGTCGCGGCGAGATGATCGGCAAGAAGGGTACGGATCTGGTGAGCATCCCCTTGCCCGCGATCAACTTGCCGCAGTTCCGCTACGGCAACAAAGGTTCGGCGGGGGTCGGCCAGGGGCCGGGACAGCCGGGGCAGCCGCTCGGGCCGGGGCAGGGGGAGCCGGGCGAGGCGAAGGCCGGCGACCAACCGGGCGGGCACATCCTCGAGGTCGAGCTGACGATGGAGGAGCTGGCCGCCATCCTCGGCGAGGAGTTGGCGTTGCCCCGCATCGAGCCGCGCGGGAAGAAGAACATCGTCACGACGCGCGACCGCTACACCGGCATCCGCCAGACGGGGCCGGAGTCGCTGCGCCACTTCAAGCGCACCTACAAGAAGGCGCTCAAGCGGCAGATCACCTCCGGCACCTACGACGGCGGCGACCCGATCATCATCCCGATCCGCGCCGACCGCCAGTACCGGAGTTGGAAGGAAGTGAAGCAGCCGCAGGCGGTCGCGGTGATCGTCTACATGATGGACGTGTCCGGCTCGATGACCGACGAGCAAAAGGAGATCGTCCGCATCGAGGCGTTCTGGATCGACACCTGGATCAAGGCGCACTACCAGGGCGTCGAGACGGTCTACATCGTCCACGACGCCGCCGCCCACCAGGTGGACGAACACACGTTCTACCACACCCGCGAGTCCGGCGGGACCAAGATCAGCTCGGCCTACATCCTGGCCGACAAGATCCTCACCGCGAAGTACCCCATCGACGAGTGGAACGTCTACGCCTTCCACTTCAGCGACGGCGACAACTGGGGCGACGACGTGCCCCACTGCCTCGAGATCCTCAAGAAGAAGCTCCTGCCGCGCGTCAACCTGTTCGGCTACGGGCAGGTCGAAAGCCCCTACGGCTCCGGCGAGTTCTACGAACACGTTCATGAGCTGCTCGGCAAGAGCAAAAACGTCGTGTGCAGCCGAATCCCCGACCGCGAGGCGATCCTGAAGTCGATCAAGGAGTTCCTCGGCACAGGCCGATGAGGTCAACCATGCAGACCCCCTACGACACCCGCCTGCCGCCCGACCTGCGCGACCTCAAGCAAGAGATCGAGGGGTACGCGCGCGGCTACGGCCTCGACTTCTACGAGACGATCTTCGAGGTCATCGACGCCGACGACCTCAACGAGATCGCCGCCTACGGCGGGTTCCCCACGCGCTACCCGCACTGGTCATTCGGCATGGCCTACGAGGAACTTCG
>JANXSH010001198.1 GCA_025356615.1 Planctomycetia bacterium
CGAGCGGAGCGAGGCCCACCAGACTGCCCCTCGTGTCAAGGGGAGGGGTGAAGCAAGTGAAGTGTCTGTGGGCCTCGCTCCGCTCGACCCACCCTACAGGTTTCCGACCGATGGGAGTTGATGTTGCCATGCCCGACCTGCTCGAACTCACCGACTCCGGCCTCTACTGCCGACAGGGCGACTTCTTTATCGACCCCTGGCGGCCCGTAGCGCGCGCCGCCATCACGCACGCCCACGCCGACCACGCGCGGCGCGGCAGCCAGCGCTACCTCGCGGCCCGCGAAGGGGAATCGGTCCTGCGGACGCGCATCGGCCACGACACCGACATCGATTCCCTCCCCTACGGCGAGGCGGTCGAACACAACGGCGTCCGCGTCTCCTTCCACCCCGCCGGGCACATCCTCGGCTCCGCCCAGGTGCGCATCGAGTATAGGGGCGAGGTGTGGGTCGTCAGCGGCGACTACAAGGTCGAGCCGGACCCGACTTGTGCCCCGTTCGAGCCGGTCCGCTGCGACGTGTTCATCACCGAATCGACGTTCGGCCTGCCCATCTACCGCTGGTCGGCCCAGGAGGACGTTTATGCCGATGTCAACGCCTGGTGGGGGGCCAACCGCGACGCCGGCAAGGTGAGTTTCCTCTACGGCTACGCCCTCGGCAAGTCGCAGCGCCTCCTGGCGGGACTCGACCCCGCCATCGGGCCGATCTACCTGCACGGGGCACTCGTCAAGCTGACTCAGAACTACCGGGATGCCGGCGTGAGGCTGCCGCCGACGACCTACACCGCCGAGATGCCGAAGGACACGCGCTGGGCGGGCGGTATCATCCTCGCGCCCCCTTCGGTCCACGGCTCGCCGTGGATGCGGAAGTTCGGGCCGTCGTCGGCCGCCTTCGCCAGCGGGTGGATGCTCATTCGGGGCGCGCGCCGCCGCAAGTCGGTCGATCGCGGCTTCGTCCTCTCCGACCACGCCGACTGGGACGGACTGCTCGGCGCGATCCGCGCCACCGGCGCGAGCCGCGTCTGGGTGACGCACGGATATATCGCCGTCCTCGTGCGGCACCTGTGCGACCTGGGCATCGACGCCCGGCCCGTCGAGACGCATTTCGAGGGCGAGCGCGACGACGCGGAGGGGGAAGCGGCCCCGGCGGAGGTGCCGACATGAGGGCGTTCGCGGAACTCTACACGGCGCTCGACGAGACGACCAAGACGACCGTCAAGGTCAGGGCGCTGGCGCGCTACTTCGCGGCGAGCGAGCCGGCGGACGCGGCGTGGGCGGTGTTCTTCCTCAGCGGGAGGAAGTTGCGCCAGGTGGTCCCCTCGCGGAAACTCGCGGCGTGGGCCGTCGAGGCGGCGGGGCTGAGCGACTGGCTCTTCGAGGAGTGCTACCATGCCGTCGGCGACCTCGCCGAGACGATCGCGCTGCTCCTGCCCGCGCCGGCGGCGGCGATCGACCGGCCGCTGCACGTCTGGGTGACGCAGCACCTCGCCCCGCTGCGCGACGCCGACGAGACGACCATGCGGCGCGACATGCTCGCCGCCTGGGCGGGGCTGGACCTGCGCGGGCGATTCATCTGGAATAAGCTCATTACGGGCGGCTTCCGCGTCGGCGTGTCGCAACAACTCCTCACGCGGGCGCTCGCCGAGGTCGCGGGCCTCGACGTGGCGACCCTCGCGGGCCGGCTCATGGGCGACTGGCAGCCGACGCCCGGCTTCTACTCGTCGCTGATCTCGACGGAGACGACCGACGACCACCGCCGGCCGTACCCCTTCTTCCTCGCCGCGCCGCTGGAGGGCGAGCCGGAGGCGCTGGGCGACCTCGCCGGGTGGCTGGCCGAGTGGAAGTGGGACGGCATCCGCTCGCAATTGATCCACCGGCGCGGCGAATCCTTCCTGTGGTCGCGCGGCGAGGAACTCATCACCGAGCGCTTCCCGGAAATAGCGGAAGTCGCCGCAGCGTTGCCTCTGGGCACGGTCCTCGACGGCGAGGTGCTGCCTTGGCGCGACGGGCGCGTGATGCCGTTCGCGCAGCTCCAGCGCCGCATCGGCCGCAAGACGATCGGCAAGAAGCTCCTCGCCGAGGTGCCCGTCGTCCTGCTCGCCTACGATCTGCTCGAGGCGGACGGGATCGACATTCGCGACATGCCGTTGACACACCGGCGCGACCGGCTCGAGGGCATCCTACGCCGGGTGGACTCGCCGCGTCTCACGCTCTCGCCGAACGTCGAGGCGAAGTCCTGGCATGAGTTGGCGGAACTGAGGGAGACGAGCCGCGAGCGCCTCGTCGAGGGGTTCATGCTCAAGCGGCGCGAGTCGCCGTACCGCGTCGGCCGGGTGCGCGGCGACTGGTGGAAGTGGAAGGTCCACCCCCTCACGATCGACGCCGTCCTCGTCTACGCGCAGCGCGGCAGCGGCAAGCGGGCGAGCCTGTACTCGGACTACACGTTCGCCGTCTGGGACGGGGCGGCCCTCGTGCCGTTCGCGAAGGCGTACTCCGGCCTGACCGACGCGGAGATCCGCCGGGTCGATGCGTTCATCAAACGGAACACCGTCGAGAAGTTCGGCCCGGTGCGGTCCGTGAAGCCCGAACACGTCTTCGAGTTGGCGTTCGAGGGCATCCAGCGCTCGCCGCGCCACCGGTCCGGCATAGCCGTGCGCTTCCCGCGCATCTTGCGCTGGCGCGAGGACAAGAAGCCGACCGACGCCGACACCCTCGAGCGCATCCGGGCGCTCCTACCGCCGACCGAGGCGGCGACCCCGGTCGAGTCGGCGAACCGTTTCGTCCAGGGCGAGTTGTTCTCATGAAAGTCATCGTCACCGACCGCTTCGGCCTCCCCCTCCCGACGGGACATCGCTTCCCGGCGGAGAAGTACGCGCTGATTCGCCAGCGCGTCGAGGCGACCGGCCTCTTCCGTTCGGAGGACTTCCTCGAACCCGAGGCCGTCGGTGAGGCGGACCTTCTCCGCGTCCACGACCCGAACTATGTCCAGCGGATCTTCACGGGCCAACTCACGCGCCAGGAGCAGAACCGCATCGGCTTCCCCTGGTCGCCCCAGTTGGTCGAGCGCACGCGCCGCACGACGGGCGGGACGATCCTGGCGTGCCGATCGGCCCTCCGCGAGGGCGTCGCGGTCAATCTCGCGGGCGGGACGCACCACGCCTTCCGTGATCGCGGCGAGGGGTTCTGCGTCTTCAACGATTCCGTGATCTCCTCCCGCGTATTGCAGGCCGAGGGGCTGATCCATCGCGTCGTCGTCATCGATTGCGACGTGCATCAGGGCAACGGCACCGCCGCCCTGACGCGCGACGACCCGACGATCTTCACGTTCTCGATCCACGCGGCGAACAACTACCCCCAGGAAAAAGAGCAGAGCGACCTCGACATCGAACTGCCCGACGGCACCGGCGACGAGGAGTACCTCCGCGCCCTGGAGCCTGCCCTGTGGGACGCCCTCTATCGCGCGCGGGCGGACCTCGCGATCTACGTCGCCGGGGCGGACCCCTTCGCCGACGACCGACTCGGCAGGCTCCGTTTGACGAAGGACGGCCTCGCGCGGCGCGACGAGATGGTCTTCGCCGCTTGTTCCGAACGACACCTGAGCGTTGCCGTCACGATGGCCGGCGGCTACGGCAGGGATATACAGGACACGATCGACATCCACGCATGCACCGTGAGCATCGCGGAGTCGTGGTCCCGTCGCTGGGGGCGATAAGCGGATGAAACAAGTCTTCTATAACGGCTCGATCCTCTGCCCTTACCTCCTCATCCGTGGGGGTGCCGTCACCACCGATGGGGAGCGGATCACGGCGATCAGCCAAGTCTATTCCGAGACCGAGGGCCACGAAGGGATCGACCTCGAGGGCCGATTCCTCGTCCCCGGCTTCATCGACCTCCACGTCCACGGCGGCGACGGCGCGGACTTCATGGACGGCACCGAGGAGGGGTTCCGCACCGTCTGCCGAGCGCACGCCCGGCACGGGACGACGGCGCTCCTGGCGACGTCGACCGTCGCGCGACACGATCAGCACATGGCGTTCCTGGAGACGTGCAGGGCGCTTCACGAAAAGCCTACGGGCGGGGCACTGATTGCGGGGGCGCACTTCTACGGCCCCTACTTCGGCGAGGCCGCGCGCGGCTGCCACCCGGCGGAGGCGTTGCGCCCTCCCGTCGAGGCGGAGTATCGCGCCTACCTCGAGTTCGCCGATGTCATCCGCACGGCGACCGTCGCCCCCGAGTTGCCCGGCGCGGAAGCCTTCGTTCGCGCGTGCGTCGCGCGCGGCGTGCGGTGCAACGCGGGCCACTCACACGCCACGTTCGACCAGATCGCGGAGGCCGTCCGCTATGGGATCCGGCACGTCGATCACTTGTTTTGCGCCATGTCGGATCGGGCACGCCTGCGGCAGACGCAGACCTACCCCATGCGCGGCGGCCTCATGGAGGCGACTCTATTCTTCGACGAACTCACGACGGAGGTTATCGCCGACGGCAAGCACCTCGCCCCGGAGTTGCTGCGGCTCGCACTGAAGGTCAAAGGGCCGAAGCGCCTCGCCATCGTCACCGACGCGAACCGCGCGCTCGACATGCCCGACGGCGAATACCTCTTCGGCAGTCTGGATGGTGGCGAGCCGATCCGCCGCGTCGATGACGTGGGCCTGACGCTCGACGGCCTGGCGCTCGCCAGCGGCGTGATGGGCATGGATACAGGCCTGCGGACGATGCTGAAGGCGACTGGGTGTTCGCTGCACGACGCGATTCGGATGGCAACCCTTACTCCGGCCTGCATCGCGGGGTTGGACGCGGATCGCGGGAGCATCGAGATTGGCAAACGCGCCGATTTCGTCGTTCTCGACCTCCAGTATCAAGTGAAGCGAGTGTACATCGGTGGCGAGGAAGTGTTTCGTGAATGATTTCGCCTCAACGTTTCGTTGGCGTTCCAAACCGAGCAGCGGCGTGCTAAGATTGTCTGGGTGGCCACCGTATCGTCGATTTCACGAAGGGCCAACTCGTCCGATCGGCTCACACAGTCGAGAAGTCCCATGCCCGCGCCGGCGATTAGCCACCGCTCCCAGCTCGACAGTGTACGCTTCTTTGCCTTCCTGGGTGTGTTCATCTTCCACTTCGACGAGCACGCCTTCGCCTACGGATGTTTGGGCGTCCAGCTGTTCTTCGTCCTCTCCGGCTTCCTCATTACTCGATTGCTCCTGCACAACGAATCCGGCAACCTCCGGCACGACCTCGGCATCTTCTACGTCCGCCGGACGCTTCGCATCTTCCCGCTCTACTACCTCGTACTCGTCGTGCTGCTCCTTGCCGGGCAGCTGCCGCATCCCTGGTGGCACTTCTTCTACCTTCACAACCTCCTGATGTTCTTGGAACCCTACCTGACGCCTGGTGTCACCGGCCACTTTTGGAGCCTGGCGGTCGAGGAACAGTTCTACTTGCTCTATCCGCTCCTCCTGCTCCTGACTCCGTCCCGCTTCCGCCTAATCCTGCTACTGGCCCTCCTGGTGGGATCGTCCGCTTCGCGAATGCTTTTGCATCAACTCTATCCCGAAACACGTTACTGGGTGTTGCTTCCCGTCCAGGGAGAGTATCTGGTCTGGGGCTGTTTCGTAGGGCTGTTCGACATTACTCGAGGAGCCAGGCCGATCCCCGTGGGAAAATGCCTTCTCGTTGGTCTCCTGCTACACGCGCTGGCCACGGTGGATCAGTTCGGCTTGCTCGGTCGGCCCAATACGTCCGGTCTCTGCCAGACCCTGCACGGCATCGGATTCGCTCTGATCGTCCTATCCCTGTGGCGTCTGCCCGAGGGCTGGCTGATGCGGCTGCTGACGTTGGCCCCCTTCGTCTACTTGGGTAAGATCAGTTACGGACTCTATGTTTTCCACAACTTCTGTTATGGAGTCGATGACTGGATCGGCGAGGCGTTGCCGTGGGCGAGAGTCATCCCAGGGCCGGCGCTGGTCTTCGCTGTCGTCGTGGGCATGGCAATGTTGTCTTGGCACCTGTTCGAGGGGCCGATCAACCGCCACAAGGATCGTTTCCCCTATCGCCGAACACCGTCGGCGCGACCGGCGAAGGACACCCAGGAAGCAACTCCTGCGTGAAAACTGATGGCTGCGAAGCGAAAGACACGAACCCGTCTCTGGCCGTACTTCTTCGGCGTTGTCGCGGGCGGCCTTGCGGTCGGGTTGGTGCTGCTGAATCGACCTCACCCTGAGCGCGACGAGGATGGGCCAACAGTGCGATTCGTCGATGTAACGAAGACTTCAGGGATCCGTTTTATCCACCATTCCGGGGCAACACCCAAGAAGCTCCTACCCGAGACGATGGGTTCCGGCGTCGCGGTGATCGACTACGACAACGACGGGAAGCCGGACCTGCTGTTCATCAACAGCCGACCCTGGCCGGGGCAGGAGGGCAAGGATCCGTTGCCGACGTTGGCTCTGTATCGCAACCTGGGTGGTGGCAAATTCGCCGACGTGACGCGGGAGGTAGGTCTGGATATCAGCATGTTCGGTATGGGCGTCGCCGTGGGCGATTTCGACAACGACGGCTGGCCGGACGTGTTCATCACCGGCGTGGGAGGCAATCGCCTCTTCCGCAACGAGGCCGGCGATACGGGCCGCGTCTTCCGCGACGTGACCGCGCGGGCGGGTGTCGGCGGGCCGGGCGGCTGGCCCGCGACCTCCCCGGACTTCTCCTCGTTCGACAGGCCGCTGGCCTGGTCGTCTTCGGCGGCGTGGCTCGACTTCGACGGCGACGGACTGCTCGACCTGTTCGTGTGCAACTACCTCACCTGGTCGCCGCGCGCGGACGCCGAGCAGAACTTTCGCCTCTCGAGCGGCGAGCGCGCGTATGGCCCGCCGCGCGTCTTCGCGGGGACACAATGCGTCCTCTACCGCAACAGGGGCGACGGGCGATTCGTCGATGTGTCGCGGCAGACGGGCGTCGAAGTCATGAACCACGGCGAGTCAGTCGCGAAGTCGCTCGGCGTGTCGGTGTGTGACATCGACGAGGTCGGCTGGCCGGACATCGTCGTCGCCAACGACACGGTACGCAACTTCTTCTTCCGCAACACCGCCGGCGCGGACGGGCGGCGCGTCTTCCGCGAGATCGGCGAGATCACGGGCGTCGCCTACGTCGATCGCACCGCGCGCGGCGCGATGGGCATCGACTGGGGTCCGGGGGCGACGCGCGGCCGGAACGCGCTGCTCATCAGTAACTTCGCCGACGAGCCGAACTCGTTCCTCGTCCAGGGACGACCCGGCGACGTGCAGCTGACCGATCTCGCCCCGTCGGAGGGGATCTCGGGGCCGTCGCGCGCGTCGCTCAAGTTCGGCCTCTTCTTCTTCGACTTCGACAACGACGGTCGATTGGATTTCCTTACCTGTAACGGCCATCTCGAGCCGGACATCAGTCGTTCGCAGCCGACGAAGTCTTACGCACAGTCGGTCCAACTGTTCTGGAATCGGGGCCAGCGCTCGCCGCGATACGGCCTCATCACGCCGAAAACGGCCGGCCCTGACCTCTTCGCCCCCCTGGTAGGCCGAGGCTGCGCCTACCTCGACGTGGACGGCGACGGCGCGCTCGATGTCGTCCTCACGGCCAACGGCGGGCCGGCCCGACTGTTGCGATGCGAGAATCGCACGGGCAACCACTGGCTACGCCTGCGGCTGGAGGGCGACGGCAAGCGAAGCAATCGAAGTGCCATCGGCGCGCGCGTCGTCCTGCTGGCTGACGGCCGTGAGCAGCGCCGCGAAGTCAGCGGCGCGCGCGGCTACCTCAGCCAGAGCGAGTTGACGCTCACCTTTGGTCTGGGTAAAGCAACGCGCGTGGACAAGATCACCATCCACTGGCCGGGCCGCGATCCGGGGCCGCCGACGGTCCTCGAAGGCGTGGAGGTGGACCGCGAAATGACTGTGATCCAGGGCAAAGGGGTGAAATGAGGATGCTCTTCGAGGAGTTACCGGATGTCGAATGTCCGCGATGCGGAATCGAAGCGCTCGGCGAGAAGCAACTGGGCGTCGAGGGCAAAGCGTCGCTGCTGCTCCACCGGGTGTTGCAAACCGTCATGCGACGATTGCTCCGGCTGCGGTTCTGGTGCCGAACGTGTCGCGCGTACATTCCGATGCAGCGCGAGCTTCCGCGCACGGTGATCGGCTATCACGGATGCGATCGGCGGTTCGCCCAGGAGTTGATCGCCGGGCGAGTCAACGCGAGCGATTGGCTGGCGAGTGAGAAGGACTACGACTGGCTGGGCCACGGCGTCTACTTTTGGGAACACGCGCCGGGCCGGGCGTGGCAATGGGCCGAGGAACGTCATGCGGGGGCGGAGGCGGTCGTGGCCGTCGAGATCCGGCTGGGGCGATGCCTCGATCTGGGGGATACGGGCTTCACAGGCCTCCTGATCGAAGCGTATAATGCCGCAAAGGATGAAGCGGAGCAGGAGGGGATACAACTTCCCAGGAACACAGGAGGACGCGACCGGAAGGCGCGGCGGCTGGACTGCCTGGTGTTGAACCGACTCGTCCAACTATTATCGATCCATCGATCCACTGGCCTGCAAACGATCCGCTGCCCTTTCGAGGAAGGCGACCCCGTCTACCCAGGAAGTAACATCCGAACTCATACCCATGTCCAGATCGCCGTCCGTGATCTGTCGTGTCTTTCCCCTCGAGTCTACCTCGTGCGTAAAGGAGGAGCATCATGACGAAACAGCAACTCATCCAACACTGGATGGAAACACTCAAAGCCTATCACGCCAAGTACACGCCCCAGGAGCGATTCCGTCATATGGTGGAGAACGGCGTCATCAACGAAAAAGGCGAAGTCCTGGTGACGCGGGCCGAGCGCGAGGCTGGCCACCCCATCGATGACCCGCCGCAGAATGGCACGCCTACTCCACGATCCTGATCGGCAACTTCCGCGCCCCCGCCATCCACGGCTGCGGCGGCATCTCTCGCAGCCAATCGCTGAGGCTCGGGATGTGTCCGAGATCCTCGAGGACGTGCTGCTCGGGGATGTCGCGGACGAACACCTCGCGTCCGTCGGAGTTCGTGATCGTCCGCCCGAAGATGTCCTCGATGAGGAAGATGCCGAACGCCGAGTGGAACACGCACCGATGCGTCACCTCGGCGTGGGCGCTCTTGGTCGAGTCCATCTTCTCGTGGATGGCGACGTAGTCCTCGGACGTACCGCCCCACTTGCGGGCGCTGCTGCGGGCGTGAATCAACGCTTTGGACATTTCTCGTCTCCCGAATCCTCACACGAGGAACTCGACCTCCACGACGCGAAATAATTCGAGGCGGTCGAGGAGCTTCCAGATAGCGGCCCGCTCGGCGTCGCTGAACGTGTCGGCGATTTCGTCGTACCAGTTAAATATCATTTTGCATTTGTTTTAATCTGTGTAATCTGCGCAATCTGCGGATAGACAATGATTACTTCTCCCGTTTCGCCCGTTCGCCGAATCGTAAGACCGAGCGTCCCACTTGGATCTCGTCGCCGGCGCGGAGGGGGGTCCGGTCGCGGATGCGCTCGCCGTTGATGTACGTCCCGCCGGGGGTTTGGAGATCCTCGACGAAGTAGCGTCCGCCCTCGAGTTGGATCGTCGCGTGCTTCTTCTCGATGCCGTTGTCGCCGAACAGAGCGATCTCGCAGCCCTCGGCCCTGCCAATGGTGATCTTGGGCCGGGTGAGGATCAGTTCGCGGCCGGCGCGGAAGCCCTCGACGACCTTGATCCATGCTTCCTTGAGGATCACCTGCGCCAGGCCGATGAATAGCCCGATGCACAATCCGAGGGCGACGAATCCTGTGGCGCTGGGGCTATACAGTTCGTCGGCGCGATCGCCCAGCGCGGAGGCCCACCCGCCTCGCACCAGCAGGTAGAGGATACTGCCGACGAGGCCGCCGAGCGACCCGCCGAGGACGCCGTTGAGCAGCTTGCGGATCGACCCGGAGGCGTTTTCGTTGGCAATGAGCCGAGCAAAGAGGTCGAACAGGCCCGGCGCGATGCCGATCAACAACCCCGTAATGGTCCACCCGAGGAGGAGGAAGACGGCCCAGTTCGTGCGGGTGTAGAGGATCTGCCCGATCATCCCGCCCATGAAGCCGCCCACAGAGCCGACGATGCTCGCCACGACGAGGCGGAGGATGACCGCAATCGACTTCTGCCCCGCGATGTTCCACAGGGTATCGATGACGGTGAGGACCACCGCGAGCAGCAGGCCGAGGAAAAGTCCCTTGAAGGCCGCCTGCCAGACGGGGTGTTGCACCAACGGAACTCGGCCCATAGCCCAGCCCAGGTAGGCGGCACAGCCACCTAACAGAGAGCAATAATAAATGAACCAGCGGAATGACATCAACGTCTGCCTAATGAATTATTTTATCCGCAGATCCCGCAGATTACACAGATTGAATAGCAAATCGCTTCTCCATTCTGTCTTTAATCTGTGTTATCTGCGAAATCTGCGGATGAACTCTTTTAGCTGCCGAAAATCCCCCGGACTTTGATATCGACCTTCTGCGTTTGTGACACCCCCGTACTCGACTTGACTTCCAGAGTAAAGGGGCCAGGACGAGACCCGGCGCGGATTTTCCACGTCACCGCGCTGACCGCTCCGGAGGGGACCGACTGCGTCGCGTTGCCCGCGACGAGGTCGAAGCCGTCCGGGAGCGTCAGGGTTAGCGTCTGCCCCTCGACGGGGCTGCGAACCTCAGCGGTGAGGGTGAACTCGCCGCGCGGCGCGAACGACCCGGCGACGCTGAGGCCCAGTTGCCCGCCCTCGCTTGCGGAGACGCTTCCCAGGCCATAAGCGAAGGCGACCTCGCGGCTCTTGCCCGCGTCGATCGTCTTGGGATCCCAGTAGATCGTGACCGCCGAGTCGGCCGGGTCGCTGGCCTTGATCGAATGAACGGGCACCTCCCAGAGGGTTTTCTCCTGCAAACAGTCGGGGCCGAGTGAGGGGTTCGGCCAGGCTCCCAAGGTGACACGCGAGGGCGGCTCCATGTCGGGGATGCGGAACTGGATGAGGGCGATCGTGCCGGGGTTGCTCAAATCGCTGCGCTCGCGCGCCTGGATGAAGACCGGCACCTCGTCGGACGTGCGGAAATCCGCGCTGTCGTCGCAGAGTTTCGCACGGTCCGGGATGAGGAATGGCACCCCATCATTGCCGCCGATATAGGTGTCGAGCAGGAATCGGAGGCCGACACTGTGCGGGATGGGCCCTTTGTTTTCAATGCGGTAATGAACGAAGCAGGTGTCGATCTTGCCGGACTGCGCGCCGGGCACGAGGCCGACGGTCTGCGTGATGTACACCTGCTCTTCGTCGTAGACCCAGATCGCGCTCCGTCCGTCGCGGAGTTTCCGGTCGAATTTCGCGTTGCGATCGAGCCACCTGCCGGGCCAGTCCCCGAGGGGTTGCCCGTTCCTCACATCGCGGAACGGCCGTTCGCCGAAGATCAGTTGCTTACCGTCGATCTTGATGACGGTGCTGTTCGACGTTCCATTCTCCTTGTAAGTGAGCCGCTTCCTCTTGCCGGCGTCGCCATCGAGGAGTTCGAGGCCGAAGCGCATACTCGGCTCCCACTTGCCGGGGAAGGTTTCTTGAGCCGGTCCGCCGACGGGCGGCTTGATGCTGCCGCCCTTGGCGAGGCGCACGTCCGTTTCCGTGTCGTGGAAGGTGATGTGGAGCAACTGCGGGAACTTGCTCCAGTCTTCGACCACCGACGTTCCCCCGTTGAGGGGCTTCTTCATCAGGGCGATGAGGTCGAACACCAGCGTGATGGACAGCCCCAAGGCGAGGAACAGGACGGGCACCGCAGCCAGGCAGCCCCTCCTCGTCGGCTCCACCACAGGCTCGACTTCGAGGATTTCTTCCTCGCGATCCCGTCGGCGCACAGGGGGAGCCTCACGGGCCAGTTCGAGGACGGGCATCACTTCGGGGATCTCCTCGCGCCGCTGGGCGGGAGGGTTGTTAGCGTAATAGGGCGCGACCGACACCACCTCGGGCACCTCGGACGCGACCCGGACGCGCACCGCCGGCCGGCCTGACACCTGGAGGAAGACCGGCACGACGAACTTCTGCCGACCATTGCTGACGACCGACAGGTTCGCCCGCAGCGTCTCGCCGCCTCGATCAGGGACATTCGGGATCCGCACATGCACCGTGGCCGATCGCCCCTCGAGCAGGATCTCGTTCACCTGGAGCCAGGCCTGGTCGCTGGTCGCGTGGGCGAAGACCGGCTT
>JANXSH010000835.1 GCA_025356615.1 Planctomycetia bacterium
GCAGGAATTGCGCCCTGCCGACGAGATCGAACGGCACGTTGTCGTATCGCCCCTTGATGCCGAGGTCGAGCGGCGAGTTCGTCTCGACGAGGTCGGCGACCTTGCCGAGCGACTCGACCCCGCGATCCCCCCGACCCACGACGCTCTTGCAATACGGGCACACGGTGACGAGGGACGTGCCGACGGCGAAGACGATTCCCGCGCCGCATGAGGGGCAGTTGGCCTGGACGCTCATGGGGCGCCTCCCGTTCCATCGGGCGTGCCGCGGCGGACTTCGCGGACGCCGACGGACTTCGCGCCGAGGGCGACGCGCAACTGATCCTCCCAGTCCCAACGCGGCCTGGCCCTACAGCAATGGAGGTTGATCGTGACGATGCCATGCTCGGGGTAGGTGTGGCAAGATAGGTGCGACTCGGTGAGTAGGTACATCCCCGTAAGCCCGCCGGGCGGCGGGAACTGGTGCCACGTCCCCTCGCCGATGACGCGCAGGTCGAGATCGACGAGGACGCGGTCACACAACTCGCGGAGAGTGAGCGAATCGCGCAAGCGGTCGGAGTCGCAGCCGGCCGCATCGATCAGCCATTCGATGCCCACCTGCATAGGCGATCGGGTCTCCGTTCTCTTCGTCGGGGTACTCTGAAAGGAGATTATGCAGGTGAGGACGAGAGAGTGCAAGTGCCCATCGAAAAACAACGAACCTGACAGGCTGCGGGAGGGTCTTGGTGAATGTACGACGCCGCTCAGGTGTAAAGGGTGGTCACGCCTCACTGAAGACGAGGAAGACGCGGTTCGACTCCGCGGGGCGGCACTGGGAGGTGACAGGGTGACAAGGATAGCCCCACACGGATTTAGACGCACGGGAGTAGGCAGCGACTCACCTTGTCACCCGTAATCATCCTATCCTCGGAGTGTGCCGGTTCGCACGCGACTTTGCGAAGGTCGTAGATCAGGTTCGATTCCTGACGGGGATGCTGAAAGATGGGCCTTCTCGGACGGACTGAGCCGGCCCGAATCGGGCCGTCACGGACCTCCCTTGTCTCGATTCGGAGGCGGGACAGGTGCCAGCACGATCCTGGTGCGCGTTCGAGCTTCGGGTGCCGCAGGCGGAGTGGGATCCTCGCCCACGAAGACGATGCTGGGCTCACGCGAATACCAGAGGCCGTGGTCGGACTGGTTCAGCATCCAGGGTAAGGTGACGGTGTCGCCGACGACCGTCAGGGGCAGGTCCGCGAGGAGGAAAAGGCGACCGAACACAGAAACGAACGGTGTCGTGAATTCGTCGTCTGATGCGGTGAGACGCCCGATGTCGAGGACCACGCCGCCATACGGTGCAGGGTAGCCTGCTAGCTGTGGGCCGAGGACGTACCCGCCCTTCATGTTGGCGACGGTGCCGCACCCGGCAGACATCCAGGCCAGCAACAGCGACACGCAGCCGAGGGTGACTCGATTCATCCGCGACACCTCCACCGGAAAATTCAGCGTCGTGTTTACGATGGCGGACGTGCTTCGGGTCGGACCCCTCCTCCAGCACGCGGTCGAGCATCCGCAACGACTTCGCTTCGCTGGTAGCGAGGGGACGCGCCTCTTCTCGCCCTCCAGACTCGTCACCATACCGTAATACTTCTTGCTGGCCTAGACGACCTTCTTCGCCCCCGGCGTACTCGACGAGCATCGCTTGCACGTCGCCGGGAGGAGTGAACGCTCACGCAATACGCCCTGGCGAAGGCGACTGGCATAACCCAGGCGGGACTCTCTAAAGTAGAGGCGGATGAAAGCCAGCCGACTTGGGATACAGTACAGAAGATCGCCCTTGCACTCGGCGTGGACTGCACTACGTTCGTGGACACTTCGCTCGAATTGCCGGATCCTCCTGCTCCGGGCTAGCGAGGCCGCCCGCGCAAGGTCGAGCCGGTGGAGGGTGAAGTGCCGACGGGATAGAAGGGAAAGCCCAGGAGGAAGGAAGGAACCCCGTGAAGGATCTTTGCACTGCCGACGAAATTGCCGAACGTACCGGCGTCCACGTCCGCACGGTGCATCAGTGGGCCAAGGGTGGCTTCCTGCCCAAGCCGCTGTCCCTCTTCCGCCGCTCGCCCCACAGCCGGACCGCCGACATCGACGCCTGGATAAAGAACGGCTGCAAGCCCGCCCAATTGAAGGCTTACAAGCGCAAGAGGCGAGGCGGCACGCCATCACCCGTTTGTTGATGAAGGCGTTAGAGCAGTTATCCAACCACAACAAAAATTGTCTTCGCGGCAAGGGGGAGAAGTGATGGAAGAGATCGAAAGGGTGTGGCAAAACATACGGGAGAGGCAATCGGCTGGGGAATTCTTAGGCCCGACGCGCCAGCGAGGGAAGCAGGGCACTTCAGAGGACGTGAAAGTCATCCCTCGCTGGCGCGTCGGGCTAAGTCCTCCGCTCGTATGGCCCTCCCGAAAGATTTGCCCCACCCGATCGAAAGAACCGCCGAGTTCATGGACGACATAAACGCAGCATGGGAAAGAATCCACGCCCAAGAGGAGGGCAAGGGGCGCAAGGCCGAACTCGTAGAGAAGGTGGCGGCCCAACCTTCCCTCCTGCTCGAGATGGACGAGGCTGAGATGGCGAAGAAGAAGGGCGGAAACCAGGGGGGCGACGTATGATCCACGAAGCCCCGGCGCGTCGGAGTAGAAGCATCGCGGTGACGGTCCTGGGCTTGGGAACCCTGCTCGTGGGGGGCGGCTACCTGGCGCTGGGCTGCCTGCTCGTCTCCGGCGGCGACCCGTGGGGTCCGGGTGTCAGCCTCTACTACTTCGGCCCGGCATTCGTCATCGTGGTCGGGGTCGCGTCCCTGGCGCTGGGCCTCCTCGGCCTCTTGGCGGGGTCGGTGGTACTGCTGCGCAAACGGTGGGGCCGCGTCCCGGCCTTCGTCTTGGCCGTCGTGGCAGCCCTGGCGGGCCTAATTTGGGGGGGTGGCGACGGACGGAACGCCTCTGACGTTGCCCTCGGGGCGGCACAACTCCTGTACGGTATCCTGGCCGTCGCGGTCCTGATTTGGAAGGCCGGAGACTTCTACCCGACCCCGCCCTAACACTACAGCGCTACGAGCGGTTGAAGGTTAGGTGAGATCATCCTATAAAACCTCCGGGCAAGTGGA
>JANXSH010001261.1 GCA_025356615.1 Planctomycetia bacterium
GTCCTCGTGGAAGTCGAGGCCGTCGATGGTCAATTGGTCATTCGGACTCCGGTCGAGGTGAGGCAAACGTTGGCGGAATTGTTGCGCGGCATTACGCCTGAGAACTGCCACGCAGAATGGGAGACGGGGCCAGCAGTTGGAGAAGAGGCATGGTGAACGCGGCTCCTTCCAACGACATCCTCGACCGCAGTTCGAGGGAGGGTAACAGATCGCGGGCTGTTAGCCCGGCCCTAAAAGACCGGGCTAAAAACCAAAGCCCCGTAAACCAGCGATTTTTTCGCCATAGTTCATTTTACTGTTCCATGCGGCAGGTGTCGCCTTACCCAGGCGGCACCGCCAATTCGAGTCACCTCTATTTTGGCAATCGTGTTCTGGCTTCCCTTTACCACGCCGGGAACGTCGGGTTAGTCGCCGGGCGATGCGGGCGGGACTTTCTCACTCTCCGGCCAATTCGGCCATACCGAGCGGACAATTCGAGTGGGCGTTTCTTGGCTTCCTGGATAGCGTAAAAGAATACCAGATAGTCACTTCGGTCATCTCGGCGAACCTAGGACCGCTGGCTGGATCGTCCGCCATGTGTCCGAGCCGTGAGAAAGTCCCAGAAAGCTGACGTTAAGCCTTGATGTCTGAGCCGGTCTCCCCTGAAATATTAGTCGGAGCCAGTGACCATGCCCATGAAGGTGTGGGATGCCATCAAACGGGTCGAGGAGGACGGCTGGGTACTGGTCCGCACGACAGGCAGTCATCGCCAGTACCACCATCCCACCAAGCCGAGTACGGTGACGGTCGCCGGCAAACCGCCCCTCGACCTGGGTCCCAAGACGAAGCGGAGCATCTTGCGTCATGCGGGATTGTCCTAAAGGAGAAACCGATGCGATTCCTGATCCTTCTCGAGCCGACCGCGACCGGCTTCAGCGCCCATGTGCCCGACTTGCCGGGCTGTGTCGCGGCGGATGAAACACAAGAAGAAACAGTCCAACTGATGCGCGAGGCGGTCGAGTTCCATTTGGAAGGCATGCGCTTGCATGGAGAGACCATCCTGCAACCGACTTCGGTGAGTGACTATGTGGATGTCGATCTTCCCGTCTCACTGCCACCTCGAGTCGGGAAGTAGCGTCCCATCACCCGTTCGGGTCGTCGAGCAACTCCTGCAACCGCTCCCCGAGCGGCGGCGGGAAGCGCGCCGGCCAACTCGCGTCGAGGAGACCGACGCCGATCAGATCCAGCAAGTAGTGAACCTGGTCTTTGCGACGGTTCGCGATCAACTTCATGCGCACCAGCGCCTCGAGGCTCGCCGCCTGAAATTGGGTCGCCCGCTCCGATTCGTCGAGGATCGTCCGTAGGGAGGGTTGATCGCCTATTTCCCCAGATGCGCTCCGTCGCCCGATCAACGTCGTCGATTCAGGTGCTTCTCCGGGATCGCGAAGAGAGAGCGGTTCTCCTCGATCATCTTCATCGGTCGTGATGAGGCAGTCCAGCACCGATTCGACTCGGTCGAGCGGAGCTTCGATGGACAGGACACGACTCCCAGACCACAATGGCTGTCGAGCGTCTTTGTACGTCGATCCGTGCCGCCGTCGAGAGGGGAAAGCCACCGTGTTCCAATCGCATAGCCTCCACGCCGAGGGCATTCGCCTCCTTCTCGAATCCAGCGACACGCCCGGTCCCTCGCTCTTGTGTCTGCACGGGGTCTTGCGCGCGGGTCGGGACTTCGCCCCGCTCTGGGGGCACCTCGCGCGCCGCTGGCAACTGCACGCGCTGGACCAGCGCGGGCACGGCGGCTCCGAATGGACGCCGGGCCGCTACCTCATCGCAGACTTCACGGCAGACGCCATCGCCCTCGTCCGCGACCACCTCGAGGGCGACGTGGTGATCCTGGGCCACTCGCTCGGCGCGCTGGTCGCCATCGGGGTCGCCGCAGCCCTGCCGGGTCGCATCAAGGGGATCGTCCTCGAGGATCCGCCCTCGCCGACGCTCTTGGCCGATGTCCACTCTTCCAGTTGGAATGCGATCTGGACCGGCATGGAGGCGATCACCCGGCTCCGATTGCGCGAGACGAGCATCATCTTGCGCCACCTGTCCGAGATGCGTGTCCCGGCGGTCGGCGGCCCCATCCGGCTCGGCGACCTTCGCGATGCGACCTCGCTGCGATTCAGCGCGCGCTGCCTCCGTGACCTCGATCCCGAGGTGTTCGAGCCGCTCCTCGCGAACCGCTGGCCCGAAGGGTACGACATCTCCACCCTGTGTTCCGGCGTGCGCTGCCCCGCGCTGATCCTGCGCGGCGACCCGGCGCTGGGCGGCATGCTCCGCCGCGACGAGGCGCTTGCGATGGCCGCGAGGATGGCCGACGGCGTAGTCGTGGACGTGCCGGGCGCGGGGCACCTCATCCACTGGACCTCAGCGGAGACGATGGCGCGACTCGTACTGGGGTTTCTCGAGTCGCTGTGATTCAGAAGAATGAAGGCGATCCATCCGCAGATTGCGCAGATTACACAGATTAATTAATG
>JANXSH010000229.1 GCA_025356615.1 Planctomycetia bacterium
CCTCGCTCCGCTCGACCCACCCTACGAACTTCACCGAACGTCGGACACTGCCACGATGGAGCCGGTGTTGCTCTCATCGCCCCCTCGCGGGTATGATCCGCCCTGACGTGGCCGAGACTCCTCGGTTCGCGTCCCCTATCAGCACGTTCGCGGTCCGAACGCCGCGATCCCTGTCACCTCGAATCGACTCCTTCGTCTTACTTTCGATCCAATCTCGCAGGACGCGGGAGGAGTTAACTATGCGCGCTCTCAGCCAGGCCAGGAAGGCCGGTATGGGTTTCGTGGTCGTGTTGGTGTCGATGGCCTTCGCGGGCACCGAGACCCCGACCTCACGGACGATCGGCTCCCACACCGGAGGCATCGCTTCGACGCACTACTCGCCGGACGGCAAGTTGCTCGTCTCCGGCGGGGGAGACAAGATGATCCGAATCTGGAACGTCGCCGACGCGAAGATGCTCCACGAGTGCCAGGGGCCGTCGTCGTTCACCTGCGCCGTGCGGTTCTCGCCCGACGGTAAGACCATAGCCGGGGCGGGATACGAGTCCGGCCAGGGCAACGCGATCTACCTGTTCGACGTGGCGACCGGCAAGGCGTTGCCGAAACTGCCGGGCCACCCCTCCGGCGGGATTCGCCGCCTCGCCTTCATGCCCGACGGCAAGCAACTCGTCTCCGCCGGGTTCGACGGCACGGTCCGCGTCTGGGATCTCCAGACGAAGAAGGAGATCCGCCAACTCAAGGTCGAGTCCGGCACGGTCTACAGTCTGGCCCTGTCGAACGACGGCAAGCTCTTGGCAACCGCCGGGCGGGACGGCCTCAAGGTCTGGGACATCGCCGCGGAAAAGATGCTCCACCGCGAGCCGCTGCTCGGCTCGACCTGCTTCGCCACCGCCTTCTCCCCCGACGGCAAACTCGTCGCGGGCGGCGACGGCACTCGGGTGACGATCTGGGAAGTCCTGACGGGCAAAGAGGTTCTGGTGCTAAAGGGCTTCGAGGGCGAGCTGGCGCAGGTGCTGTTCACGGCCGACAGCCGATCGCTGCTCGCCGCCAGCTACGACCGCAAGGTCCGCATCTTCGAGATGCGCACGGGGCGGATCGTCCACGAGGTCGAGCAACACACCGGCTGGGTCTGGGGCATCGCCCTCAGCCCGGACGAGAAGCAGGTCGCCTCGTGCAGCATCGACACGCACCTCAAGGTCATGGACGTGGCCGGCCTCCTGGGCAAGCCGACCGGCAGGACGGCCAAGCTCACGGACAAGCAGCGCGACGACTACATGGCGTACCTCGCCTCGGGCGACGCGGCGGCGGCCTACCGCGCCGTCTGTGCCCTGGCCGCCGACCCCGAGGGTAGCCTGCCAGTAATCCAGAAGCGATTCGAGACGCCGACCGGCAAGGGGCCGACGAGCGTCGAGATATCGCGAATGATCCGCGACCTCGACGCGGACCGCTACGCCACCCGCGAGAAGGCGTCGAAGGATCTCGACGAGGCGGGAGCCAGGGCGGTGCCCGCGCTCCAACGGGCGCTGTCGAAACCTCCTTCGCCGGAGGTCCGCATTCGGGCGCGTCGCCTCCTCGCGGGCCTCGATGGGACCATCTTGCCTGCCGACCAGTTGATCGCCCTGCGCGGCGTGCAAGCGCTCGAGTACATGGGCACGCCCCAGGCCAGGAAGCTCCTCGAGAAACTGTCGCGCGGCGAAGTCGGCGACCGCCTCAGTGAGGAGGCCACTCAGGCTCTGCTTCGTCTGAAACGCTCGCCGGCGACCGCCGCGGGTGCCCCGACGGGAGAAGGGTCGTAGTGTTCAGTGTTCAGTAAATCGGGTGGTGGCTGCGGTCGAAGACCTCGGACAGCGCCACTCGCTTCACCCCTCGACAGTGAGCGAGTGGCATGCTACCGGTTGTGCCAGCGTCTAAATCGCACTCCCGAGCAACTCTTTCTGCGTTAATCGCCTGCATCGCGCCTCGGCAACGTCAGCATCAGCACGACCACCCCCAGCGCCGCGCTGCCGACGGAGCCGATCAGCGTGCCGACCTTGCCCGCCGTGAGCAGGTCGCCTTTCAGGCCCAGCGCGGCGATGAACAGCGACATGGTGAAGCCGATCCCGGCCAGGAAGCCGATCCCGCACAGCCTCCCGAACGTGACGCCGGTCGGCATCTGAGCGACGCCTAGGCGAACCGCCGCCAGCGAGAACAGGACGACGCCGATCGGCTTGCCTAGGAGCAACCCGGCTGCGACCGCGAGCGACACGGGGCTTGCCAGTTCGCGCATATCGATGACGACGCCCGCATTCGCCAGGGCGAAAAGCGGCATGATCGCGAAGGCTACCCACGGGTGGAGCGCCGATTGCAGCCGATCGAGTAGCGGCATCGTCCGCCGGCCGTACTTCACGAGGGTGTTGACCTCCTCCGCCAAACTGTCGTCCTCACGCGCCCGGAGACGCACGCTGACGACCTCGAGGATCTCGAGGAGCCGGGATTTCCCGACGAGCGATCTCGACGGGGTGAGCAACCCCAGGGCGACGCCCGCGAGCGTCGGGTGGATACCGGACTGCGTCAACGCGAGCCAGACGAACACGGCGATGGCCGCGTACAAACCCAGGACACGGATTCGCGCCAGTCTCGCGGCGACGATGGCGAGCAGCCCCCCGCCGGCCCAGGCCAGGGCGACGAAGGAGATGTCCGACGAGTAGAAGACGCCGATCACCAGGACGGCCCCGATGTCATCGACGATGGCCAGCGAGAGCAAAAGGATCTTCAGACCGGCCGGTACGCGCGGCAACAGGGCGAGGACTCCGATGGCGAACGCGATGTCGGTCGCCATCGGCACCCCCCAGCCGCGCTCGCCGGGCCTGCCATGCTGGAGGGCGAAGTAGACTAGCGCGGGGACGAGCATGCCCCCAAGGGCGGCGGCAGCCGGGAGCGCCGCCTTGCGCGGCTCGCGGAGCTCGCCGGCGACGAGTTCGCGTTTGATCTCCAGACCGACGACGAAAAAGAACAGGACCATGAGGCCGTCGTTGATCCACCACTCCAGGGGGTGTTTCAGCGACCATCGGCCCACTTCGACGCCGACTGTCGTGTGCCAGAGGTGCTGATACGCCTCGGCCCAGGGCGAGTTGACCCAGATCAGTGCGGCGACCGTCGCGACCAGCAGGACGATGCCCCCGGCCGCCTCGGTGTGGAGGAACTCGACGAGAGGGCGCAGGATCAGTTGCAACCCGTGGGGTCGCGGGCGAGGCAGCAGCGGCACCTGGGGAGTCGTCATTTCGGTGGTCCTGAAAGCTCGCTCCCGGCGGCACCGGGAGGCGACGCCGAACCTCGAGGAGATAGAGGACGTATTACGAACGAGACCTTCGGTTGGCCCGGAGCATCGCATTTCGAAGAGGGACTCCTATAGATCTGGTGGAGTGGCTCCCTGGCACCGGCTCGCCTTGGATGTTGTTGTTAATCGGGGTCATCTCATTCGGACTGGCGTTCATTGGGTCAGCCGTCGGTCTGATCCTGGGCCATCTACGACTACCTTTGCTCATCCAATATCTCGGCAGTGCGCCAGCCGGGGCCGCATGTAATTTGCTCGTCTCCGGGGTCGGAGCGATGTCCGGCACCGTTCGGCACATGATCGGCGGGCGAGTCAGCGTGTCCTGCCTCGTCCTCATGGGCCTGCCCTCGGTCGTCGGGGCGGCCCTCGCTGCCTTTCTGTTTACTCGGCACGTTTCCCACATCTATGCTTACTTCGTCATCGGCGTGATGCTCGTCATCTCGGGTATCAACCTCCTCTGGAAGAACGACACCGACGGGCCAAAGGGACCGGCTGCCACGCCGAACGTACTGCTGGAGATCCTCATCGGTCTCGGGCTAGGCGCGTTGGCCGCCGTCACCGGGTTGATGCTCGGAAGCCTCCGGTTGCCGATGATGATCAAGTGGCTGCGGATCGACCCGCGCGTCGCCGTAGGCAGCAACATGGCCATCGGCTGCATGACCGCCCTCGTGGCGGCGACGACATCCTTCTTCAGTGCGGAGAATCTCGAGTGGGGGGCGATCCAGCAAGCGCTTCTCGTGCTGGCACCTCCGACCATCCTCGGCGGCTACACGGGCAGCTGGATCACGGGTAGACTCCGTAAGGAGACCGTTCAGACGCTTGCTGGCTGGATCATCGTCGTGACGGGCGTCCTCATGACCTACGAATCGGTGCGCGAAGCAGCCCGCAAGCCGACTGCTGAAGTGTTCGATTTCATGGAAGAGGACGACCCAATGTCAGCGGACGGCGACGACGATTGAGCCTGTCATTCGCCCAGAGGAAACGCCTGTGCCAGCGAAGTGACGATTTCCGCGCGCCAGGTGCCGAGGTACTCGACGCACTCACGCGGACGCCAGCCGGCGTTGAAACCGTACTCGTCCGATAACACATCCTGGAGGCTGTTGGTCGCGATCGTGATGAGGAAATCGAGCTGGGTGAGCGCCTCGCGCGCGGCATCACGTCCGTCCCGCAGCAGCCTGCGACGCAGTGGGCCTCGCAGGCGTGGATGAGGCTTGCAAACGGCTCGAGAATTTCGAGTGCGAGGGATCCTCCGATTTCGCTCAGGAGTCGATACTTCCGAAAGTCTCCTTGACACACTTCGTTCCGCTGATTGAAATCATCCTACCCAACGGGCAACCCCTTCGACGAGCGAATCGTGGCTCGATTCGAGATCCCCTTCACGAGGTGCAAAATGCGTCTTTTCCAATCGGTGATGGTGGCGGTAATTCTGGCGAATGTCTCCGGCACGCTCCTGGCCGAGGAGAAAGCCCCCTCGGCGACCTCGCCGGACAAAAAGCGTGTCGCCAAGGGGGACGGCAAGGCGATCGTGGTCACGGAGAACCAGAAGGTCGTCCTGAAGTTCTTGGGGCACACGTCGCCCGTCACGTCCTTGGTATTCGCGCCGGACGGCAAGTCGATCGCCTCGACGGACAAGACCGGAAGGGTGAACCTGATCGAAGCGGCGACCGGCAAGCAACTCTTCACCTTCACCTCGATTCTCGGGGCGAACACGATCTCGTTCTCCGCCGACGGGAAGACCCTGGAGGTGAAGTCGCCGACCGTGACGAAGGAATACGACTCGGCAACCGGCAAAGAGAAGAAATGACTCGGGCCTCGCCTGCTATACTACGAGTGGATACTTGATGGTCATGGTAGGAGAAGTTTCGATGTCTACTCGTCGCGTCCTCGATGTCGGGCAGTGCGATTACGACCACGGCCGGATAAGCAGCCTGCTCCGCGCCCAGTTCGGGGCGGAGGTGGTGCGCGTGCATTCGGCCACGGAGGCGACCGAACGCTTGCGAGGCGAGGCGTTCGACCTCGTATTGGTCAACCGCGTTTTCGACCGGACGGGCGAAGAGGGTCTCGACCTGATTCGCAAAACCAAGGCCGACGCGAAGACGAGCGCCGTCCCCGTGATGCTCGTCAGCAACTTCCCCGAGTCTCAGGCCGAGGCGGTCGCCGCCGGTGCCCTCGCCGGTTTCGGCAAGGCCGCCCTCGCCGAGGACGCGACGAAGGAGCGGCTGGAGAAGGTACTGGGTGGTGTGGGCGTCGCATGATAAAGGGGAGACGAAAGGCAAGCCCAGCCATAGCAATAGCTGGGCTTTGTACACGACCTCACTCCGCCTTCAGTTCCTTGATATAGATGTTGCGGAACCACAGCGGGTCGTTGTGGTGTTGCAACTCGATCGGCCCCTTCTTCGGAAGCGGCGACTTGGGGTCGAAGTAGTTGAGCAGCGGTTGATTGTCGAGGACGAGCTTGCCGTTGAGCTTCACGGTGACTTTGTCGCCCCTCATAACGATGTGGAACGTGTTCCACTCGCCGACGGGCTTGTCGGCGAAGACGAGCGGGCGCTTGCCCTTGTCTTCGGGGTTGTTCCAGAGGGCACCGGAGCCGCTGTCCTTGTCCTTCCCGCGCGCCCCTGGCGTCGTCTTACTGTCCCATATCTGCACCTGGGGCTGTCCGCGCAGGTAGAGACCGCTGTCCCCCTTCGGGGCGATCTTCCAGTCGAGGTATAGCTCGATGTCGCCGTAGTCCTTGACCGTTTGCAGACTGTTGGACTTCCCGTCGTAGTACAGCACGCCGTCCGGTTGGACCTTCCAGTTCGGAAACACCTTCTCATTGGCCGCCTTCACGGCCTTGGCGTAGGCCGCCGGATCCTCCTGGAGTTTCAGGCGACGGGGCATCTCGATGAGACCCTGCCAGCCGGTCAGATCCTTGCCGTTGAAGAGCGCCGTGAAGCCCTTGGGTGGCTCGTTGGCGGGCTTGGGCTTGTCCTCGGCCCCGGCGGAGACGGCTCCCAGCACGCCGACCACGGATAGGATGAGCAGATACGAACGCATGCGATGACTCCCTAGTTGATGATTCACTGGACACGAAACACGGCCTATCCGCGAGCAAGCTCCGTCCACAGCCCCTTGTAGTAGCGCAGGAACTCCGTCCCGGCCGCCTGGTCCTTCCAGACTCGACCCACCTCGATGAGCGTGGCCCGGTCGTAGCCGATGCCGCGCAGCAGCGCGAACAACTCGCGGTAGGGGTACTCGCCGCTGTGGTCCTTGTACAGGTCGTTGATGTGGCACGACTTGATCCACGGCGACAAGAGCTTGAAATACTCGGCAACGCTGCCGTTCTGAATGTCCGTGGCGTTGGAGTTCCACGTCAGGCCGACCGACGGATGGCCGCAATGGTCCATGATCGTCTTGATGTGCGGCGGGTGGGCCGTCCCCCGGCCGTGGACTTCGACCCAGATTTCGACCCCGGCGTCCTTGGCGGCCTTGCCGCAGGGGATGAGCGCCTTGCCGATCTGCTCGAGGGTCTTGGCGGTCTCGACTCCCTTGGGGAGGTCGTTGGGGCGGACTTTGACGCCCTTGCCGCCGATGTCGGCGACGAGTTCGACGAACCGTTTGCACAGTTCGATCTGCTTGTCTACCTTCGCCTTGTCGGGCCAATGGAAGTCGCACGTCGAGCCGCTGCCCCAGATTTCGACGCCGGCGTCGGCGAACTGCTTGCGGACCTCCTTTCGCTTGTCTTTCGAGAGCGACGGCTCGACGCCGTGGGCGTGAGTCGTCCGCAACTCGACGGGCGAGATGCCGACGGTCTTGCACACCTGGAGCAAGACCGGCAACGTCCACTCCGCCGCGACGTTGTAGGTCACCATGCCGAGGCGGAAGGGGATCTTCTTGGCAGGTTTCGGCGCATCGGCGGCGTGGGAAACTCCGGCGGCCAGGGGGACGAGAGACGCGGCTTGCAAGAATCGTCGGCG
Organism: Planctomycetia bacterium; assembly: GCA_025356615.1. Lineage (GTDB taxonomy): Bacteria > Planctomycetota > Planctomycetia > Gemmatales > Gemmataceae > JANXSH01. Next base: position 7,270 of record JANXSH010000229.1, read on the forward strand.
GTCGGTGGCGGTCATGGCGGTGGCTCCGGGCGAATCGGGGAGCAATCTGATTGAGCTTTGGGTACGTCGGAAGTTATAATACTGATTGAGGGTGAGTGGGAAGGGTGGAAGTGAGGAGAAGTCATGGCAACTCAGGTGAGCCAGAAGCCGGCCAACAAGCACGACGCCTTTATCGAGGGCCGACTCGACCGCGCCGAGCGCCGGATTCGCTTCGTCGATTTCGCGACGGGCCTCGCGGGATTGGTCGCCGGCACGCTCCTCTTCGTCGCCGTCGTCGCGGTCCTCGACCGCGCTTTTTCGCTATCGTCCGGCACGCGCCAGACGCTCCTCCTCTCTTACCTCTTGGCCGCAGGAGCCTTCGGCTACCTCGCGATCTTCCGCCCGATGCGCTGGCGCGTCAACCCACTGTACGCGGCGCGTCAGATCGAGCAGACGATGCCCGGTCAGCGAAATCACCTCGTCAACTGGGTCGATCTTCGCGGCGAGAAGCTGCCCGGCGTCATTCGATCGTCCCTCGGCCAGCGGACCGCGAAAGACCTCTCGAAAGTGGACGTGGACCAGGCGATCAGCAACCGCCGGGCCTGGATCGCCGCCGGTAGCGTCGGCGTCATGGGGGTGGTCCTCGTCGCGCTCGCGCTCTCCTTCGGCCCGCGTCTCTTCGGCTCGCTGATCGGGCGGGCTTTCGCCCCCTTTGGTAGTAACGGAGAGGGAATACCCTCGCAGACGAGGATCACACTCCTTCGACCCGAGACGAAGGACGCCACCGTCACGATCGGCAACCCCGTGACGATGGTCGCGCAGATCGACGGCAAGGTGCCCTCGGCCCGCGACCGGGACGCGCCCTGCCTGCTCTACCGCCACGACCCCTCGGAGCCGTGGCGCAAACGGCACATGCAGTACGACGAGTCGGCCCGCGACTGGGTGGCGACCGTCGGGCCGCTCGACGTGGGCAACGGGTTCGTCTACAAACTCACGGCGGGGGACGCAGAGACGCCCGAGTACCGCATCACCACACGGGCCGCCCCGCTGATCGACGACTTCCTGGCGACGTACCGTTGTCGCCCCTATGTGGGCCGGGTCGAACGCTCGCGGACCTCGCGGAAGCTCGAGGACCTGCGCGGCACCGAGGTGTCGATCCTGGCGCGGACCAATCGCGTCGTCAAGGAGGCCCGCCTCGACTTCGAGGCGACGGGCGGCGGCGGCGACCTCGTCAAAGTCGAGCTTAGAGCCGACGACCCGCGAGCGATGCGGTTCCGCTTCGTCCTCGATCGCCCCGGCAAGTATCGCCTGAAGTTCACGTCGGCCGAGGGCGAGAAATACATCGACCCGATCGGCCACGAGGTCGTCGTCCGGCCCGACGAGCCGCCCGTCGTCCGCGTGACCCAGCCGGACAAGGATATCGACGCGCCTGCCAACGCGCAGGTCGGGCTGCGCGGCGACATCACCGACGACATCGGCATCGCGGCCGTCACGCTGCGCCTGAAGGTCGTCGATGGGCCGACGCTCGCCCCGATCCGGTATCTGGCGGACCGACTGGGGAAAGCGGACTTCGGGACTCCGCGAAGTCTGGAATACCTCCAACTGCTGGAGTTATCGAGCCTCCGCGACGAAGCGGGCAAGGCGTTCGAGGCGAAGGCGGGCCTCGTCCTCGAGTGCTGGCTGGAGGCGCGCGACGGGTGCGACTTCCCGAAGGCGAACGTCGCCGAGAGCACGCCGAAACGCCGCATCCGCGTGATCGCGGCGAAGGACGACCCCGCGCAGAAGGCCGAGCAAGAGAAGCAGCGCGAGGACAAGAAGGCCCACGACAAGAAGCAAGCGGACGACCTGAAGAAGCAAAAGGCCGAAACGGAGAAACGCAAGGACCAGGATGCCGCCGAGGAGAAGGAAGAGACCAGGAAGCGCGAGGAAGAGCGCGCGAAGCAGCCGGACAATGAGACCCCGAAGGACGCCGAGCCGAAGCCGGGGGATGAGAAGACGGCGAAGACGGCCGAGGAGATCCAGGAGCAGCTCGACAAGCAAGAGGAGAAGCAAGCCAAGGAGAACGACAAGGCCGGCGAGACCAGGGGGCCGGGCAAAGACGAGAAGGACGAGCCGAAGCCAGGCGAGGGCAAGGGCGCGGGCCGGGACAAAGGCGCGAAGGAAGGCAAGCCCGGAGCGGGCCGCGATGAGGGCAAGAAGGACGACAAGTCCCCCCCCCCCGGCGAGAGCAAAGACCCCGGCAAGGGCGGCGAGTCGGGAGACGCTCGCGGCGAGGGCAAGTCGGAAATGAACGACGCCAAGGGCACGAGCAAGGAGGGCGGCGCGAGTAAACCAGGAGAGAAGCCCGGCGAGAGCAAGCCCGACAAGCCGAAGCCGGGCAGTCAGGGCGAAGGCAAGGGCCAAGGCAAGCCGGACAAGAGCGGCAAGCCCGGCGAGAGCAAGCCCGAGGGCACACCACCGGCGGACAAACAGCCGACCGGCGAGGCGAAGGACTCCCAGGTCGCGCGCGACCCGAAGAAGGGGGACAACTGCCCCTGCGAGGGCAAAGAGGGAGCGGGCAAACCCGGCGCGGGTAAGGGCCAGGCGAAGCCGGGCGGGAAAGGGCAGAGCGGAGAGGGCAAACCCGGTGGCGAGAAGGGCAGTCAGCCCGGCGGAGGAAAGGGCGGTCCCCCCAGCCAGGACAAGGGCAACGCGCCCGGCGAGTCGCGCGGCGGAGAATCGCCGAAGGGCGACCCGAAACCGGAAGAAGCGACCGCGCAGGACGCCAAGGGCCGGGCCGACGACCTGAATCGCGGCAGCGAAGAGGACAAGCAGGCTGCCGCCAAGGATCTGAAAGACATCGCGAACAAAGCGAAGGATCCGCAGGCCCGCAAGGCCGCTCAGGAAGCCCTCGACAAGGCGCGCGAGAACTTCGGGAAGCCGGGCGACAAGCCCGAAGCACCGCAGACCAAGCCGGAAGACGCGACCGGCGACGACGTGAAGCAACTCGCCGCGAAGGCGCGCGGGAACGACCCGGCTGGTCGAGCGCAGGCACGCGGACAACTCGGCGACATCGCGAACAAGGCGAAGGACGAGAAGGCCCGCAAGGAGGCTCGCCAGGAACTCGACAAGGCGTGGGAAGATTGGGTGAACGCGGCGAAAGATAACCCGCGTCAGCGCGACAAGGCGGGCAAGCAGCGTCCGAACATGCTCCAACTCGAGAAGTTCCGCGAGAAGGTGGACCCGAACGTCCTGAAAGACCTGAAGATGACGAAGGAGCAGTTCGACCAGTTCATGCGCGACTACGCCGACCTCGCGAACCGAACCCCACCCGAAGGAGCGGACGACAAGCATGTCCCCGTCGGCGGCGCGACCGGCAACCTCCCCGCCATGCGCGGTAAGCCTGTCGAGCCTGGTACGGGCACGAACGACCCGCGCG
>JANXSH010001310.1 GCA_025356615.1 Planctomycetia bacterium
GGGAACTGAGAGGAGATGGCGAATCCTCGTTCCTCACACATCGATCCGCGCCGACTGCTCCAGCAAGTGCGGATACCGCCGCCGCACCGGCCCGATCTCCTCGGCGATGAACTCGTCCACCTGCTCCGGTGCCCGGCCGATAAACGCTCGCGCGTCCAGCGCCGCCGACGTATCGACCCCGGCGAAGGCCGGCTCCTTCGCCAATCGCGCGATCAGGTCATTCTCCCCTGTCCCCGCCTGGATGGCTGCGGTGACGGCTCGGCTGTGCTTGCGGATGACCTCGTGAACCTCCTGCCGGTCCGCCCCTTGGGCGACGGCGGCCATGAGCAGGGTTTCGCTCGCCATGTAGGGCAACACCTCGTTCAGGTTCCGCGCGATGATCGCGGGGAAGACCTGGAGACCGCCCGTGATGTTCAGCGCGAGCCGGAGGCAGGCGTCGGCCGTCAGGAACGCCTGCGGCAGCGAGAGGCGGCGATTGACGCTGTCGTCGAGCGATCGTTCGAGCCACTGCGTCGCCGCCGTGTTCGCGGCGTTGGACGCGAGGCTGATGAGGAACCGCCCCAGGCCGCACATGCGTTCGGACCGCATGGGGTTGCGCTTGTAGGGCATCGCGGAAGAACCGACCTGCCCCGCCTCGGCCGGCTCGTCGATCTCCTGACGATGCGCGAGCAATCGCAAGTCGGTGCCGAGTTTGTGCAGCGATTGACCCAGCCCGGACAGGCAGTCGAGAACCTGGCTGTCCACCTTGCGCGAGTACGTCTGCCCGGTGACAGCGTAGACCTCGGCGAAGCCCATTTTCTGTGCGACGAGGCGGTCGAGCCGGCGCACCTTGTCGTGATCGCCAGCGAACAGCGAGAGGAACGACGCCTGCGTCCCGGTCGTCCCCTTGGCCCCGCGAAAGCGTAACGTCGCCAGCCGGTGTTCGATCTCGGCGAGGTCGAGTAAGAGATCCTGGCACCACAGGCACGCCCGCTTGCCGACGGTCGTCGGCTGGGCCGGCTGGAAGTGCGTGAACCCGAGCGTCGGCAGGTCGCGGTAGCGGTGGGCGAAACGCGCCATCGCCTCGAGGACGCCGACGAGGCTGTCGCGGATCAGGCCAAGCCCCTCTTTCATCAACAGGAGGTCCGTGTTGTCCGTGACGAAGCAGCTCGTCGCCCCGAGGTGGATGATGCCGCGCGCCGAGGGGGCGACATCGCCAAAGGAGTGGATGTGCGCCATCACGTCGTGCCGCATCTCGCGCTCGTACTTCGCCGCTGCGTCGAAGTCGATGTCGTCGGTATGATCGCGCATCTCGGCGAGGACTTCGGGCCTGATGCGGGCGATCGTGCCGTCGTCGCCGGTCATGCCGAGTTCGGCCTGGGCCTCGGCGAGGGCGACCCAGAGCCGACGCCAGGTCGAGAACTTCCGCCGGGGGCTCCACAAACGCTTCATCGCTTCGCCGCAGTACCGCCCCACCAGGGGATTCTCGAACACGTCCAGGGAATCCATGATCTGACTTCCTCACCCTCGGCACGACCCGCAGCGCGTCGCGCACCGTTACAGCTTCTCGGCGACAGTGGTTTTTTATCGCGAATCGTCCCCGCTGTCGCCGCGCGGGGCGACTTTCGAGGGTATGCTCTCGATGTTCGATAGGGATCATCGAGAACGGCTATCAGGAGGATGTGCCGATGTTGCGAAGGATCATCGTCGTTGGGGTTCTGCTGATCGTGTCGTGGCTGGCGCTGCCCGCGACGAGCCACGCGCAGGACTACAACCTGAACCGGATGTTCTACTACCCCTACTACAACTTCCCCCACAACTACTGGCCGCAGCAGCAGGAGCCGTACCCGGAGCGTCCGGGCGAAGCCTACCGCAAGCCGCCCGCCTACATGGCCTACCCGGCATTCCACGAGCCGCACTGGCGCTACGAACTGTGGCAGCCGATGAGCTACTATCGCGGCTTCCACTTCTGGCTCGACCAGTTCTGATATCGGACCAGGCGAGGGAGTGTTTTCACTCCCTCGCCTGGTCCGCATTCGTATCTCAGTCGCCCGGCCCGGAGAAGACGAACGCGGCCCACGCCCTCGCCTGAGCGGCTGATGTCACGTCGGGCGCGGGAAGTAGGGGCGAGCGGCGAAACGAACGGAGAGCCGCACGGCGCTCACGGCAATGCTGGTGTCGAAGACGATCCGACGTGCATTCGCCGTGCAGCAGCGACTCCGAGATTTCCGGCGTCGGGCCGCCCTCCCGGCGTGCCGGACGATCTCGTCGATGACTTCCCTAAGCCGGCGTGTTGTCGTCGCCTTCGGGTATCTCCGAAAGAGTTGACGGAAGGGACTTGCAAGTGGTATTATAATACCACAAAAGAGGAGATTGGTTCGATGGCGTTCGACTCGATTATTTGGGATCTCGATGACGACCCCGATGGCAATGTGCATCACTGTGCCGGACACGGCGTCACGAAGGAAGAGGGCGAGGAGATATTCCAGAACGCGACGGATAAAGACATCGTCCAGTCGGCCTGTGGTATGCGGAGACACCAGCACGGGCCGCCCCTCGAAGGTGGCATACGAAGAAATCGACGCAGACACCGTGTACCCGGTGACGGCCTACGACGTTCCCAGGAGGCGACGACCATGAAACGGATCACCCGCGGCCGGCGGCTTACGCCCGAAGAAGCCGCCAAGTACGAGGCCATTCGAGGGCAGGTCGCCGGGGAGTTGCCCGACCTGATCGAGCGGCACCACGAACGCACGGCGACCCTCGACCAACTACGAAAGCTGTTCGCCCAACTGAAAGCCGCGCGGGAAGCGAAAGGCTCGAGCCTCGCAGACGTGACCGAACTCACGGGCATGGACCGTTCTTCGCTCTCCAAGATGGAAACCGGGCAACGTGCCAACCCCTCCGTCGAGACCCTGATACGCTACGCCGACGCCGTGGGCAAGCGGCTCGTTGTTTCGCTCACGGATGTTTGATCGACCGGATCGGGGGAGCGCTGACCTCGAGGGGTGTATGGGTGAGCGATCAAACGTCTTGGAACCGAACCCAGTGGTCATCCGCATCGTCCCAGTATTCGAGTGATGCCAACTCGATGTCCGCGAATCGTATCCATTCTTCCGGCGGTGACATCTCGAACGGGGAGGGAGCCCAATTGGCCAAAACCGCGTCCGCCCTGATTCCGAGAACCCACCCCAGGAATTCGCGACCCGTCCGCAACCGGAAGGCGTGCTTGCTGCCGGAGTCAGCGAACCGTTCGAAGAGGGAACGCGCCTTTTGGTTTTCCTCCATCGGATCGTCCTGCCTCGCCTGACGCCTGAGTCCGCCTGCCGAGGCCGAACCTGGCCGGGGTCGCATTGCTAACCCCTCTACTATGCGTTGCTCCCTCGCGAGAAACGCGGCCAGCGTTCCATCGAACTCGACGCACGGGTGTCGCCCATTGATCTCCTCACGACCAAGCCATGTCAGATGCACCACGCTAAATCGGTCTGGCTCGTCGAGGTGATGGAACAACGTATCATCGTCTCCGATTCGCGCGGCGAAGGTCTCGACAGGAGTCCCGAACAAGAGGTGGTCAGCAGGCAATTCGCGTTTCAACTCGGCAAGCCTCCACGCAGCTTCGTCCGGCTCCAAGTATTCCCAGCCAAGCGGCAAGCGGATCGAGGGAGAGTGTTTGTCCATGATCTGCGCCTCGCCAAGCCGACTACTGAGTGATGATGCCGGAGGAGCCCCTGTATACCCTATCCGGTCCCTCACCCGCGTCAAGATTCCAGGGGGCGCAGCCGCAGCGGATTCCCCATCGTCTGCATTTTCACCCACCCCCATACCTCCCTACCTCCCCCTCCAGCGCCCCCACCTGGCGCAGCGCCTGGTACACCACGATGGCCACCGCGCTCGACAGGTTCAGGCAGCGCACCTTGTCGTTCATCATCGGGATGCGCAGCGCCCGCGCCGCGCGACGCTCGATCACCCCGAGAGGCAGGCCACGCGCGCACCGGATAGGAGCTACATCGTTCAGCAGGCGGCTGACGGGGGAGGAACCGTGAGAGGGTGTGAAGGACGCGATTCGAGGCGAGTCGGGAGCTTACCAGTAGTTTCAAGGATCACGGGATGGCGCTGGTTCGACCCCACCCCCCAGCCCCCTCCCCTAAAAGGGAGGGGGAGCCCGAGGCATGTCGGAAGGCGTGAAGTCTCCCACTGGCCAGTATTGCTCCCTCTCCCTTTTAGGGG
>JANXSH010001314.1 GCA_025356615.1 Planctomycetia bacterium
GCACCGGACGGGAAGCACTTCCTGACGGCGGGCGGGGGCGGCTCGACCAACGGCAAATACGTCCCCGGCGCGGACTTCTCGATTCGCCTGTGGCGCATGCCGGCCCGCCTCCTCCGTGCCTCCCCCGCAGTGAAAGAGGACAAGAACCAGACAAGCAGTTAACCACAAAGATCACAGAGAACACGAAGAATAGAAGAAGGCAGGAATGCGAGAGGAGAGGAACGCCTGCTCCTTTCCCTCGTCTTCTTCGTCTTCTCTGTGTCCTCTGTGTCCTCTGTGACTCTGTGGTTAACTTCCTTCGAGGAATCTATGTTCACCAACAACCCCCGCAGAGTCGTCGCCCTGTTCCTGCTCGCTTTCCTGAGCGCCGGTGCCGCGCCGCCCCCGAGGGAAGTGCCGCCGCTCCGGGATGTCTTCGGCGACCCGCTGCCGCCCGGCGCGTTGGCCCGCATGGGGACGCTGCGACTGCGGCACGGCGCGCTCGTGTCGGCGGTGGTTTATGCCCCCGACGGCTCGTTCGTCGCTGCGGCGGGGCAGGACCGCACCATCCGCCTCTGGGATCCGGCCACGGGCAAGGAACTGGCCTGCCTGCGCGGGCACACCGGCAGTATCCAGTGCCTCGCGATCTCGCCCGACGGCAAGACGCTCGCCTCGGGGGGCCAGGGGACGCAGGGTGGGACGATTTGCCTCTGGGACGTGGAAGATCGGCGACCCGCCGCGCTACCCCGCCGGCTGATCGGCCACAAGGATTCCGTCCATGCCTTGGTGTTCACCCCGGACGGGAAGCTGATCTCTGGCGGGTGGGACGGCACCATCCGCGTCTGGGACATCGACGGCGGCAAGGAGCTGCGATCGTTCGGGACGGGTAAGGGCCGCGTTCGTAGCCTCGCCCTCGCCCCCGGCGGCAAGGAACTCGCCTCGGCGAACCTCCTGGGTGACATCGGCAAGATGGTCGGGTCGATCCACCTCTGGGATCCGGCCGACGGCAAGCACCTCCGCGAAGTGGTCGGCGGCCAGAAGACGATCTACCACATCGCCTTTTCGCCGGACGGCAAAACGCTGGCCTCCGGCGGCGACGACGGGCCCAAGGTGTGGGAGGTCGCCAGCGGCACGCCCCTCGTGAAGTTGCGCAACTCCTCCTACACGCCGTGCGTGATCTTCGCCCCCAATGGTCGAACGCTCCTCGCCGGCGGCTCGGGGTCCCTCACCGAGTTTCACCTGCCCACGGGCACGCAACGGCGGTCTTTCGATGTCGGGGCCGGCTACACCTACGCGGCTGCCTTCTCGCCCGACGGCAAGACGCTGGCGACCGGCGGCACGCGCTCCGTCGGCCTGTGGGACTTCGCGACCGCGAAGCAGCGCTTCTCGCCCGTCGGGCACGAGGGGGACGTGAGCGCGCTGGCCTTCACCCCCGACGGCAAGGAGCTGCTGACCGCCGACTACGGACGACTGATCTTTCGCTGGGAGGCTCTGACCGGCCGTCAGGTCGGGCAACTACCCGGCCCCCAACCCTGGAATAGCACCCTTGTCCTGTCCGCCGACGGCAAGACCCTGGCCGCGCTCGGCGGCGACCTGGCCGTCGTGCTGCTCGACCCCGTAACCGGCCAGCCGCGCACGAAATTCACCAAGCACCTGCCCCCTCGAATGTCCGCCCAGACACAGATGAACGTCCTCTTCGCGCCCGACGGCAAGACACTCTTCTCATCAACGCACGGGATCGATTACCACCTCCGCCGCTGGGAGGCCGACACGGGAAAAGAGACCCTGGCGATCCCTGTTGGCAAGGAGCAAACGGTGGGCTTGGCCCTGTCGCCCGACGGCAAGACGCTCTACTCCGCGTCGCGGACCGGCCCCATCCGAGTATGGGACGCGGCGACCGGCAAGGAACTTCGGCAGATCGGCAAGCCGCTCCAGTGGGCGACCCGCCTCGCTTTGTCGCCCGACGGCCGATACCTGGTCGCCGCCCTCTACGACAGGGTGAGCGTCTGGGACGCCGCCACGGGCCGGGAACTGTACGTGTTTCCCCGGCCCAAGGGCTATTCGTACCTCGCCTTCTCGCCGGACAGCCGAACCCTGGCGGTCGTCGGCACTCAGGACGACCGGACGCGATTCTGGGAGTTAGCATCCGGGCAACCGCGCCTGGAACTCGTCAATCCAGGCGGAACGGTCAATGCGATCGCCTTCTCTCCCGACGGTCGGCTCTTCGCCACGGCCGGCGTCGATACGACGGCGCTGGTGTGGGGCTTTCGCGCGCTGCCTCTGCTCCGCGAGCCGTCGGAGGCCGAGTTGTCGCCGAAGCGACTCGCCGAACTGGTCGCGGCGCTGTCCGACCCCGACGCCGTGGTCGCCTTCCGGGCCGTCTGCGCCCTCGCCCGCGCGCCCAAGCAGGTCGTCCCCCTGTTCGCCGCCCGGCTGCTCCCGGCGGACCCGAAGCGCATCGACGAGCTCATCGCGCTGCTCGGGGACGACGATTTCGAGATTCGCGAAAAGGCGACGAAGGACTTGACCGCACTGGGCGCATCGACGGAGGCGGCGCTCCGCAAGGCCGTGGCCGGGCACGCGGATGTCGATGTGCGCCTCCGGGCTGCGGTCGTCCTCCGGGCACTCGGCGGGCCTGCCGACACGCTCCGCCTGCGCGGCTTGCGCACGCTGGAGGTG
>JANXSH010001315.1 GCA_025356615.1 Planctomycetia bacterium
TCTTCACGCCGAGGAAGGTCTCCTCCTCGATCGTGCCGACGATCTCGACGCCGTTCTTCTTGGCGACGCGATCCTTGTAGGCGATCGTGGCCTCTTGCGCCTGCACGACGCCTAGCACCGCCAGCAACAAGAGGGCCGGCCCGACACGCAACCTAAGAACCATGATGCACTCCTCCGTTCGGGTCGGACTCATTTCTTCCCACGCGCCGCTTCGAAGGCCGTCTTGAGGGCCGGTTCGGCGGCGAGCAACTCGTCCACGTGCTTCTTGACCGCCTCGTTGCCGAAGTCTTCGTAGCTCTTCTCGAATTCCGCGAGTTTCGTTGCGGTGGCGCGGACGGCCTTGTCGCGATCTTCCTTGCCGGGCTTCGTCATGCCGGCCCGATAGAACGTCAGGATCATGTGGTAGTAGCACTCGAGGAACTTAGCTTTGATCGCAGGATTGCCGATCTGTGGTTGGAGGCGTCTGATGAGCATGTTCCACTGTACGAATGCCTCGGAGTATTTCTCCTCGGACTCGAGGAGGTTGCCCTCTTCGATCAGCGCGAGCAGGTCGCGCCGTCCCCAATTCGGGGACTTGACCTCGCCCATGATGGCGCCCATCTGCTTGCGGGCCTTGACCACGTTCGCCTTGTCCTTGCTGAGGCGGTACTCCTGCGACAGCAAGAGTTGGACCCTGCGGAAGCCCTTCGTCTCGTCGCTCTCCGGCTTGGCCTTGGGGTCGGGCACCTTCTCGAGCGCCGTCGCCGCGTCGCCGTGCTTCCCCATGCTGGAGTAACAGTCGGCCACCGCGCGGATGAGTTCCTGCGTCGGCTTCGCCTTCTCCGTTCGCTTCTTCAGGATCTTGACGTATCCGTCCACCGCACTGGCGAGGGCGGCGGGGTCGTTCTTCTTGCGGAGTTCGTCCACCTGGCTGCGGATCAGGAACGAAAGCAGCTTGAGGATGTTCGTCGTGCCCGCCCCCGCCTCGCCGGCGACTGCCTCGATCCCGTTGAGGACCACGTCGGTGCGTTCGATCTTGCCCGACTGGATGTTGGAGCGGAGGGCGAGGATGAGCAGGGCCGAGCCGATCTGCTGGTTCTTCACCAGGTTGGTCTTCTCCTGGCTCTCGGCGGGGGCGGCGGCGGCATCGACGAGCGGGTCGAGCAGCTCGAGGACGCGGGCGTGGTTGCCGGCCTGACTGGCGGCCTCGGCCAGCCCGTAGCGCGCGTAGAGCTTGAGATCCACCAACTCGAACCGGAGTTGGTTGCGGATGGCGCGATTCTTGTCTTCGCTGTCGTTGAACGTCAGCTTGTCGAGGCGGGCGAGGTAACTCGTCGCCAGGTCGTCCATCTGCTGGAATCGCTTGAACCGAAACAGATCCCTGCCGAGCATCGCCTTGCCCGTGACGAATATCTGGTTCGTGAACGGGTCGGTGCCCAGCGCGCCCTCGGGCATGCGCATGAGCGCCTCGAGCGCACGCTTCTTGTAGTCGCCCTTCTGGTCGCCGATGATCGGCCCGAGGCCGGCCTTCTCGGCCCTGCCGCAGGCGTCGGAAATCTGGAAGCAGACGAGGGTGTAACTCCCGTAACTCGGCCCGATCAGCGAGAGCTTCTTGATCGCCTCGCCGAAGTTCTCGTCGCGGAGCAGTTGGAGGCCGATCGAATGGCGGGCGAGATCCCCGGCGATCGAGGCGGACCAGCGGTCCTCCATGTAGCCGGCGAAGCTGAACATGCGTGCCCGGTAGTCCTGGGCCTCGTCCGCGAATTTGTCGAGCTTCTGTAGCGCCTGACTGTAGGCCTGGAGGGCGTAGACGGCGGCCATCTCGGCCTGGCTGGAGCGGGGGTCGTCGCGGGCGAACTGTTCGCCGACCTTGATGGCCTCGCCGAGTTTGCCCGTGGACAGCGCCCAATAAGTATACATACTCTTGGCCGTGTTCAGCTCGAGGCTGGCCCGCATCTTCTTGGCCTCGGGCGTGGCGAGCGCCTTGTCGAGCGCCGCCATGATGTTGGCGACGCGGGTTTTGCGGATGCCCTCGGCCTTGTCCGGCTCCTTGTTCGCCGCGAGTTCGCGGCCCATCTCGATGGCCTCGAATTGCGCCCGGACGTAGCAGTTCTCGAACCCCTCGAGTTTCGCGATCGGCAACTTGAACAGACCTTGTTGGTCCATGACTCCGATCTTCATCCGTCGGGCGCGGTCGGTGAACTCGTTCTCACTGTTCTCCATCGCCCGGAGGAGTACACGCGCCTCGGTCCGATATCCCCCCCTCACCGTGTCGGTGAGTTTCTTGTTGTTCGCGGCCTCGCTAACGAGCGTCTGGGCGAGAAGGAACGCCATACCGTGACCTTCCGGCGTGTTCCTGTAGCGCGGATATTCGCGGAGCCACGCCCGGCTGGAGTTGATGACCGTGCCATTCACTCCCTTCTTGGTGTCCTCCTCGCGCGGCTTCGCCTGGATGGCCTTGAGGCGGAAGTAGCGCGTGAGGCGAACCCCCTCTGCTGCTGCGGGTAGGGACGAACTCAGGATCACCTCCTGGAATTTCGCGTGGGCCTTATCAGTCGTCTCGGTCTCCTCGATGATCCGCCCCATCCAGGCGCGGGCCTTCCAGGTGATCGGCTGGCGCGGCGAGCCGGATGCGATCGGCTCGAGCAACTTCTTCGCCTGGACCAGCAGCTTCGAGGAGGCTTCGTCTTGGCCGATGAGCGTATAACACGAAGCCTGGTCGTAGAGGTTGAGTGCCCGGTCGAGTTCGGTCTGCTGGACCTCGGTCTCCGCGCGGAGCTTGACGACCTCGGCCTCCTTCTTCTCCTTCAGTTCCTTGATGCCGTCCGGGTCGGGCAGCCGGGTGACGGCCGCCTCCAGTTCCTTCCCGGCGGCGCTGAGTTTGGTGGCGGCCTGCTGGAGGGTCGATTGCGCCTGCTTCGCTAGTTCCTGTTTCGTCTTGCGGTCCTCGGCGAGGAT
>JANXSH010001335.1 GCA_025356615.1 Planctomycetia bacterium
TACAACGGCACCACCTACGCCGCCGGCAAGGTCGGGCAGGCGCTCAGCTTCGACGGCGTCGATGACCGCGCCGCCGTCGCCGATTCCGACAGCCTGAAGTTCACGGCCTCGATGACGATCGAGGGCTGGATTCTGGTCCGCGGCTACTCCACCACCAACCACGGCTTCATCCTCTTCCGTGGCGACAGCCGCGGCGGCCTGGACCCGTACACCCTCAGCATCGAGACGAACGGCCAGTTGACCTTCGGAATTGATGGGGGCAATGGCGGGGCCAGCGTGGCGGCCACCGTTCCGCTCGGTCAGCTCATTCACGTAGCCGCGACGCTGGACGATGCGACCGGAGCGATGAAGCTCTACGAGAACGGGGCCGTGGTGGCGCAAACGTTCACCGCCGTCCGGCCGTTCCGCGACCTGGACCCGACGCAATTCCCGGGCATCGGCATCGGCACCGCGAATTCGACCTACAACGCGGGGTTCAACGGCCTGATCGACGAGTTGTCCGTGTACAACCGGGCCATCACGCCGGGCGAAGTGCTCGGCATCTACAAGGCCGGCAGCGACGGCAAGGTGTTCAGCCCCGTCGCGGTCGATGCCCCCCCGGTGATCGAGGGAGCGACCGGAACGACCACGCCCGTCACCTTCACGATCACGCGCACCGGCAGCCTGAGCGGCCCGCTGACGGCGAACTGGGCCACGGCCGACGACACGGCCATCGCCGGCACGAACTACGTCGCCGCGTCGGGATCGGTCACGTTCGCGGACGGCCAGGCGACCCAGACGGTCCAGGTGACGATTCTCGGCAATAACAACCCGGATCCGAATCTGGATTTCAAGTTGATCGTCACGCCTACTGGCGGCACTGCCGTGATGGGCCTGGCGACCATCCTCAACGACGACGCATCCATCTCGGTCGGCAACGCCTCCGCCATCGAGGGCAGCAACACGCTGAAGTTCCTCGATCACTTCGTTTCCCCCGGCAGCGGCGGCCTTTCCCGAGCGAAAGGCTCGGCGTTCGGCCCGGACGGCAACCTCTACGTCTCCAGCGGCGATACGAACGCGATCCTTCGCTATGACCCATCCGGGGCGTTCCTGAATGTCTTCGTTCCGTCGGGCAGCGGTGGCCTTGCCATCCCTGGCGACCTCGCATTCGCCCCCGACGGCACTCTGTACGTTTCAAGTGGGTCCAACAACCAAGTGCTGCACTACGACGCATCGGGCAACTTCCTGGGCGTGACCGCGAGCGGCCTGTCCGGCCCACTCGGCGTGACGTTTGATGCGTCCGGCAGCAACCTGTACATCGCCAACACGCTGACCAACGAGATCCTGAAGTACAATGTCAGCAGCTCCACTCTGAGTTCGTTCGTAAGCGCCGGCAGCGGCGGCCTGACTAACCCGGCGAAAGCTGTGTTCGGGCCGGACGGCAACCTCTACGTCGCCAGCACATTCACCGACCAGGTGCTTCGCTACAACGGCCAAACTGGCACGTTCATCGACGTCTTCGCGACCACAGGAACGACGCTAGGCCCCAAGTGGCTCGCATTCGGCTCTGACGGCAACCTCTACACCACCGTCCGGGACGCAACCGTCCTAACCAAATTCGCCATCCAGCGCAATAACGCGACCACGGGAGCGTTCGTGGACTCCTTCTTACCCGCTCGGGACGGCTGGTCGTTCACCATCGGCCTCGGAAACATCGTCTACTGCTCGTCCAACGCGGACAACAGCAACGGTGGTTTCGTTGACCGATACGGTCCCTCTTCCATCGCGGCCTTCACCGTCAGCCTGGCCTCGGCCAGCGCTGCAACGACGACGGTTTCCTACGCCACGGCGGATGGCACGGCCCTGGCGGGCCAGAACTACACCGCCGCCTCGGGGACGCTCACCTTCGCCCCCGGCGAGACGTCCAAGGGCATCCTCGTCCGGACCCTCGACGACGGTGTCCTCGACCCGACCCGGTCCTTCACCGTCAACCTGTCGAACCCGACCGGCGGCGTCATCACGAGCGGCCAAGGTCTCGGCACGATCCTCGACGACACCAAGTTCTACGTCGTGGATGACGGTGCCACTGACAGCACCTATCAGTACGCCAGCGCGGGCCTCGCGCTGGGCAACAACGCGCTGGGCGGCGGCGACACGGCCCCGCGCGGGGTCGCCGACACGGCGGCCGGTACGACGACGTGGGTCGTGGACAACAACAAGACGGTCTACGTCTACAGCACCGGCGGCAGCCTGCTCGGCTCCTGGTCGGCCGGCGGCCTAGGTTCTAACGCCCAACTCACCGGCATCGCCACCAACGGCACCGACATCTGGCTGCTCGATAACAACGCCCGCAAAATCTACAAGTACACCGGTGCGGCCGGTCTCCTGTCCGGTAGCCAGAGCGCAGATAGCAACAATTTTATTACTCTTGCCAGCGGTAACACCAACGCGACCGACATGGTCACGGATGGGACCTCTATCTGGGTCGTCAACGGCGGCGGCAACAGGAGCAAGGTCTTCAAGTATCCCGTTTCGGGATCATCATCGAAGAGCTGGACCATCGACCCAGCCAACGCCAACCCGACCGGCATCACGATCAACCCGGCCAACGTCAGCGACATCTGGATCGTGGACAACATCACGAGGAAGGTCTACCAGTACATCGGCGCCGCCAGCCGCACGTCGGGCAGCCAGAATGCCGCCGCGACCTTCGCCCTCGCCCCCGGCGACACCAACCCGCAGGGCATCGCCGACCCGCCGCCGGCGGGGGAGATGGTCCCGACCGTGATCGACCCGATCTCCTGGGAATCGCCACGCGCAGCGACCCCCGACACCACGCCCCTCGTCGGGGTGCCCCCGGCTGCGGCGGTCCCGTCCCTCGCCAGTCTCGACGCCGTGTTCGCCATGCTGGCTCGCGAATCGCACCCGACGCTCGGCGGGTCCTCCATCGACTTCATGAGCGGCGGTGCCGGCCCTTCACGCCTCGAGACTACGACGACCTTCGCGGAGCATGAATCGACACTTGCGATGGATCGCGGCGAAGGTAAGCCTGAACACCAGATGGCTCCGCTGACGCCGGGGAGCCGATCCGCCTCCCGGTCCCTGCACCGCGCCTCTGGGATCATGGACAGTGTGTGGATCGACGAGGAAGGTCAGCCATTCGCTGGGGAGGCGAATTCCTGAGGACAGAAATAGTCGGTGGTGGCGTACCGGCAAGCCTGGTTTCGCAGGGTAGGTCAGCCGCTCTTGGAGCGATCAGACATGGTTGGCCAACTCTGCTGCCATCGCAGGCGTTCTCGGTTGCCATCCCTCGTCGTCTTCCACTCGCAGCGTCTTCATCGGCCAGCAGTTCGGGATCACGAAGGAGCGCGTCCGGCAGTTCAACGCCCGCGCGATGAAGAAGCTGCGCTCGATCGCGGAGAAGCAGGACATGGACCTGCTGTAAGCGATGCGTCGGAAACCGCGACCCGCCCCGTCTGGACGAAAGTCTAAGGAGGCGGGTCGTTCGCGTTTCGGACGATTCGGGAAGCACATCCGAAAGAGCGTCCCCGGCATGAATGCCGGGGAACCATGCCGGACATCCTCCTTGTTGCCGGGTAAACACCTAACACTCCAACGCAGGCGACCTCGCGTCCCGGTCGCACTCTGTCAGTGGCAGCCGGGTAGATGTCGCGAAGATCCGGACAGTTGGGTAGGCGGCCAGCGAGGTACTGCATTACGCAGTCCTTTTCCAACCGCCCCCCACCGAACCGTGCTTGCGACTTTCCCCGCACACGGCTCTCCGGTTCGTCATTCACGATCCTCAGTCCGTCGTATCTGCCTGCGTGGATGTCATCATGGCATCCCTTGCAGACTGGGAGGGTTTTTCCGCCTATAGCTTGCGGATGTGGTGCATCTCGATCGCCTCCTCGCTTCCGCATAGCGCACATTTCTAGGTCGAGTGATCGTCACTCGATACGTCTTGTATTCCTGGTTGGGGACACGATACTTCTTCTGTACCCTGCCGATACTGGTCTTGTGCTTGCTCGCGAGCGTCTTCGAGAGCGAAATCTGCAAGATCCGCGAGAGGTGACTCATCCGCTTGCTGACATTCGACGCCATGCAGTAGTAGTCATGAAGTCCCCGCAAGATGGATTGATAGCGTTGAACGATCGTGTAATCGCTCTCGGCGAGCAGTTCCGCCCGGTGGATGATCTTCCTCATCGCCTACCACGCTGCCAAAGAAGTACGGCGACGGCCTGCCCGAGGATGCGGAGGTGCGAGGCTACCTGGCGGTGGTAGAAGTAGGCAAACGAGGCGAAAGCGAGGCCAGGGTAGCGGCGGGTGACCTGAGCGAGGAAGACCTACAGCGGATGTTCGACGAACTGCTGCGTGGGTGCGGGCAACGCAAGGTGCCCCACAGGCCAGGGAGGAAGTTCCCCCGAGAGTTGATCCCGCGCCGCCGTCGCTACAGCGAACGTCAGCCGCCGGACCCATCACCTTCACCTGGTTCGGGGCCGATCCTCGCTGCGGGGGTGGACAATGCGTCGGACGCGAATACGCATCAGCAACTGTAAATGTAAGTGCCATTAGGCGGGACGCCACCGGCCTAGTTTGGCCGCAGGTTGGGGGGCGCGATCCTCCCGATTCTGCTCCGCCGACACGGATCATCGGCCCGTCTTTCCTTCACCAGGAAGGGGCGGAGGCAGGGGGCTTTCGGGCTGCTCCGGCATGACCTTCTTGTTGAACTTGTTGACCGGATTCTGCCTGGTATTTTTCGGGGTGTTGGTCAGGGTGGACCCGTCCTTCATCGGCTCGGGCTTCGAGGAGCAGCCCAGCGGCAGCGCCGTCAGGAACAGGCAGGCGACGAGAGGGAATTTCCGAAGCAGGTGCATGGCGTACCTCATCTCGAGGGAGCGTAAAGGGATGCTGAGAGACTACGAGGCTCAGGCGTTCCTGGCCCTCCTGTTCGCGTCACGCCCCGCCACGATCAGTAGTCGAGACCAGACACCTGTCCGTCTTGCATTCCTGATGCGCGGATGTAGGCGAAGAATTCAGTCCCCCGGCTAATGGCGGCGACGTGGCCATCGGCGAAGGCGAAGTTCACGCCGCCGCTGTGCCTGCTCTGGAACTGCAAAGAAAAATAGTCTTTGCCGTCCAAGCCGTAGATCGGAGCCAGGCCCCATTTGGTTGGCAGGCATCCAGCCCCCATCCAGGACAATTCCGCCTCACGGGTCCCGTCGTTATGCAACCCGCCCAAGTATTCGCCGAAGGCAAGTGTGTTGGAAGTTCCGTCGGTGATGTGGACGGGCTTGGTCGCGGAATTTGCGTAGTAGATGCCGGTGAAGGGAGGGTGCGATCTCTCCTATGCGCGAGAACTGCTGGATCCAGGCATGTCGGAGAGTCGCGTGATCGCGTGAGTTCGCCAGAGGGTGTCTTGTAAGGTGGCGGTGTCTTTCCTTCAACAAAGGGAGAATCACCTGCCCCGAA
>JANXSH010000854.1 GCA_025356615.1 Planctomycetia bacterium
GGGGGAGCAGGAGGTATGTGTGAGAGGGTCACGTCTCCCTTTGGCTGGTCTTGCTCTCCCTCCCCTTTAGGGGAGGGGGTTGGGGGGTGGGGTCAGCCGCTCACTCGCTTCACCTACGTCATACCTACCAGGGAGGCAAAAACACATGAGCAACGAGACCCTCGATCAACCGGGAAAAGTGGCCGACCTCGTGGCGAAGTCGTCGCTGGACCCCGAGGCACTGCCGCTGATCCAGCCGACCATGACGGCACGGCAAGCGGTGGCAGCGCTCGTCACCGGAGGACGATTCACCGATGCGATCCGCCTCGCCGCGCGGGCCTTGCCCCGGCGCGAGGCCGTCTGGTGGGCGTGCCAGTGTTTCCGGGCCTCGCCGGCGGAGTCGGACACGCCCGCTCAGGTGACGGCCGTCGATCTCGCCGAGAAGTGGGTCGTTAAGCCGACCGAGGAGGGTCGTCGCGCGGCCGGCGACGCGGCGGAGCTGGCGCAGATCGGGACGGCGGCCGGGCAGATCGCGATGGCGGCGTTCTGGTCCGGCGGCAGCCTCGCGCCGCCGAAGATGGCGACGGTCCCGCCTGCGGAACACCTGCTATCGGTGGCGGTTGGTAACGCGGCGATCCTGGCCGGGGTCCGCCTGGGGCCGAAGCTGGCCGAGGCGACGTATCAGCGATTTGTCGCGCTGGCCATCGATGTCGCCGAGGGGAAGAATCGCTGGAAGGAAGAGCGGGCACCCACGCCCACGCCGGTCCGTCCGGTCCCACCTCGCAGATGAGCTTACTTTTACAGACTGCGAATCGGGTGGTGCCCTCGCTTCGCTCGACCCGCCCTACGACAACTGAACGCTGAACACTGAACACTGACGAGGAACGAGTCATGGGTATGCCCGCCGCCCGAGCCACGGACATGCACGTCTGCCCGATGTTTACCGGGCCGGTGCCGCACGTCGGGGGGCCACTCTTACCCGGTTGCCCGACGGTGTTGATTGGGAGTTTGCCCGCTGCGCGAGCTACAGATCCAGCCGTCTGCGTCGGCCCGCCGGACACGATCGCGGCGGGGTCGCCGACCGTTTTGATCGGCAAACTCCCTGCCGCGAGATTGGGCGACTCGATGGCCCACGGGGGGACGATCGTGGCGGGATTCCCCACCGTTTTGATCGGATGAACAAACTCTTCATGATTTCACTTGCTCTTGTGCCTCGCCGATCGTAATTTCTCGTTACCAGCATTTCTCTATCCAGGTGTGGCGGGCAGGATGAGTAGCGAACCGTTGATCCAGTTCGAGGAATTGTTAGCGCCGATCCCAGGGGACGACCCGGCCGGCGAGTCGGTGCCGTTCGCCGTTCGCGCGGAACTGGAGGAGGCGCGCAAGGAGATCGACCTGGAAGACTTCGGGCCGAACGACCCTCTGCGCCCGGCCGAGGCGAAGAAGGCCGACTGGAAGGGTATCTTCCGCAC
Organism: Planctomycetia bacterium; assembly: GCA_025356615.1. GTDB lineage: Bacteria > Planctomycetota > Planctomycetia > Gemmatales > Gemmataceae > JANXSH01. Next base: position 1,452 of record JANXSH010000854.1, read on the forward strand.
CACGACGAAGGCGCTCACGACGCAGTCGAAAGACCTCCTCGTGGCGGCCCGACTCACCGAAGCGCTGGTCAAGCTCTACGGCTACGCCGGCCTCGCGGACGGGCTTACGCTCCTGCGTCGCCTCATGGACGAGTGCTGGGACCGGATCCAGCCGACGATCGAGGACGGCGACCTGGACGTGCGGGCCGGCCCGTTCAACTGGATCGGCGACGACGGCCGGGGCGCTCGTTTCCCGCACTCGCTGCGGACGGTGCCCCTGTTCTCCTTCGACGGGGAGGGGGTATCACTGCGCGACTGGCGGCTCATCCAGGAGGGCAAGAACAAGGGGAAGGTCAGCCGCGAGACCTACGACAAGGCCATCGCCGCCGCCACCCGCGAGCATTGCCAGAAACTGGTGGAGGACCTCGACCGGTCGGCGACCGAGGTCAACGAGTTGAACCGCGTCCTCAGCGCTCGTCTGGGAGCCTCCGCCCCCGGACTCAATGACATCCGGACGGCTCTGGCCGAGGCGTTGGTCCTGACGCGCGAGGTACTCCAGCGCAAGGGGGGCGCGGCGGTACCGGCGAGCGAAGCGCCGGTCGCAGGCGACGGCACCGGCCCCGCGCCGGCCGGCCCCCAACGCACGATGGCGACGCGCGAGGACGTGTACAAGCGCCTGACCGAGGCGGCGAACCAACTCGAAAAGATGGAGCCGCACAGCCCCGTCCCCTACATCGTCCGCCGCGCGGTCGCCCTCGGCAGCCTGCCCTTCCCCGAACTGATGAAGGTGCTGGTGCGCGAGGAGTACAGGCAGGCTCTGACAGAAATGAACCGCGAACTCGGCATCAAGGAGGATGCCGTAGGATGATTGAAGCCTCTGAAAATGGAGTCGGCGGCGGCGCGAGTCCGACGTTTCGTCGGGATGTCGAGGGGACCAATTCGGGGTGCTAGCCCGGTAAAAGTCCGCAGAGAATCCTTCCCCTGGTTAACTGGAGAAAATTCATGAGCGAGAGTACGCAGCACAAGCTGGACCGGGTCCGCCGGCCACGCGTGCAGATCACCTACGATGTCGAGACCAACGGCGCGATGCAGAAGGTCGAACTCCCCTTCGTGGTCGGCGTCATGGCCGACCTCTCCGGCGCGCCCAAGGAGGCGCTGCGGCCGATGAAGGAGCGGAAGTTCACCAACATCGACCGCGACAACTTCAACGAGGTACTCCAGCGCAGCGCGCCGCGCCTGGCCCTCAAGGTGGACAACAAGCTGACCGGCGAGGCGGGCAGCAAGCTCGCGACGGAGCTGAACTTCAAGAACATGGAAGACTTCGACCCGGCCAAGGTCGCGGCCCAGATTCCGGCGCTCAAGGAGTTGCTGGACATGCGGAAGCGTCTGACGGAGTTGATGAGCAAGATGGAAGGCAACGACAAGCTCGAAGCGTTGCTCGCGGACGTGCTGGCGAACACCGAGAAGGCCTCCACGCTCGCCAAAGAGATGGGCGTCGAAGCCACGAAGACCGAAGGGGGGAACGCATGAGCGAGGAACAGACCAAGGCGGCCGGGGCAGCGGCGACGACCACGACGGAGGCCCCCAGCCTCCTCGACCAGGTCATCCAGGCGACCCGCCCGCAGGACCAGAAGGAAGCCGACCGCAACAAGACGTACTTCAAGCAGTTCCTCGAAGGCGTCGTGCAGCCGGGCCAGGTCGTCTCGAAGGATGTCGAGACGAACATCAAATACTGGATCGGCGAGATCGACAAGAAGCTGACCTCGCAACTCAACGAGGTCATGCACCACGCCGAGTTCCAGAAGCTCGAAGGCACCTGGCGCGGGCTGCACTACATGGTGCACCAGAGCGAGACGGGCGAGGCGCTGAAGATTCGCGTCATGAACGTGAAGAAGCAGGAACTGTTCAAGGACCTCGAGAAGGCCGTCGAGTTCGACCAGTCGGCGCTCTTCAAGAAGGTCTACGAGGAGGAGTTCGGCCAGCTCGGCGGGCAGCCCTACGGGATGCTCGTCGGCGACTACGAGTTCGGACGCGGTTCCGAGGACGTGCAACTCCTCAAGATGATCAGCAACGTGGCGGCGGCGGCGCACGCGCCGTTCATCAGCAACCCCTCACCGAAGTTGTTCGGGTGGGACAGCTTCACCGAACTGGCCAACCCCCGCGACCTGACGAAGATATTCGACTCGGTCGAGTACGCGCCGTGGAAGTCGTTCCGCGAGTCGGAGGACAGCCGGTTCGTCGCCCTGGCCATGCCGCGCGTCCTCTCCCGTCTGCCCTACGGCGAGAACTTCAAGCGCTGCACCGACTTCAACTTCGAGGAGGCCGTGGACGGCCAGAACCACGACCGCTACTCGTGGATGGGGGCGGCGTGGGCCTACGCCGCGCGGGCGACCGACGCCTACAGCAAGGACGGCTGGTTCGCCCGGACGCGAGGCGTCGAGGGCGGCGGCAAGGTCGAGGGTCTGCCGGTCCACACCTTCCCGACCGACGACGGCGACGTGGCCATGAAGTGCCCGACCGAGATCGCCATCACGGACCGCCGCGAGTTCGAGCTGTCGAACCTCGGCTTCCTGCCACTGCTGCACGCCAAGGGCAAGGACTTCGCCGTCTTCATGGGCACGCAGTCGTGCCAGAAGCCGAAGACCTACTTCGACCCGGCGGCGAACGCCAATGCGGAGCTATCGACGAAGCTGAACTACATCATGTGCGTCGCGCGCTTCGCCCACTACCTCAAGGTGATGGCCCGCGACAAGATCGGCTCGTTCATGGAGCGCGGCGACTGCGAGCGCTGGCTGAACGAGTGGATCAGCAACTACGTCATCTCCAACCCGGAGAGCGTGGGCGACAAGACCAAGGCCCAGAAGCCGCTCTCGGCCGCCAAGGTCGAGGTCCGCGAGGTCAAGGGCAAGCCGGGCTGGTACGAGGCGGTCGCCTGGCTGCGCCCGCACTTCCAGCTCGAGACGCTCACGACATCGATGCGCCTCGTGGCCGAGGTGCCGAAGAAGAGTTGACCGAATCGTGTGGGGTGGGTCGAATCCGTAGGGTGGGTCGAGCGGAGCGAGGCCCACCACGCATGACACGGGCGTCACCCCTAGGCGTGACGCCCGTGTCATGCC
>JANXSH010001357.1 GCA_025356615.1 Planctomycetia bacterium
GCCTTCGGAGGGCCACTGATTGCTCCGGCCGTGGGTAGTTTTGCTCCCCCCGCCGCGCCTTGGTCTGGTCCCAATCCCACTGCATCCCCCCCAGCCGCCGCGCAAATGAATTGCACCTGCGTCCCCGCCTCTGAGCAGCCGATCGAGCCATCGGTCGAGAACCTCATCGTCCGGCTCGCCGAGCTGAAGAAGCAGAAGGCCAACATCGAGAAGGCCGAAGGCGAGACCACCGCCTTGCTGAAGGAGAAGCTCCGCCAGCAGCGGCAACGCCTGAATGGCCTGGGCGTGACCGACGAGGGACCGCAGAAAGGTGATGTCCCACCCGCGCAAGGAGTCCCGCCCCTCGCCCCTCCGGGGTCCACGAACACGGCTGTGAAGACTCCCATTCGGGAGATATCGACGCCAGTCGGTCCGGCCCCCGCTTCCCCGTATTGATGGCCCGGTGAGGCTGTCCAGCACTACAGCGCGTGTTTAGACACTTTTCGCCCGCCACCACTGGTTCGCCTGCGTCTCGCGACGGAACCGGAACCGCTGCCCCTCCTTGGCGTCCCCGGCGTGCTGTTAATGGAGGACTACGACATCAACCGCAAGGGTTATCACGACATCCACGACACGATGGCGAATATTGACCTGGATTATGGCTCCGCGCTCGCGGCCATCTTCATCGAGACGGGCGCGCGGGCACCGCGATAGTGATACGGCGATACAAAGCGGACCCAAGGAACGACAAGCTCACCCGCCGGCGGGGCTGGGAGAGCTATGAACCTCGAATAGCCTATGTGCCCCGCTGGTCATCTGCCGCGCCTGGTTCGGCTACCCAGGAACGGACTCCGTGGGCGTTATCTCTCTTCTCGAAGCGATCCATGTCCTCGACGACCTTCTCGCGGGCCTGCAGAAACGCAGTAACGACATCGGGATCGAATTGCAGCCCCTGTTGCCTTTCGATTTCGGCGAAGGCGATCTCAGCGCCCTGGCCTCGGCGGTACGGAGTGTCAAACGCCATGGCATCGAAGGCATTGGCCACCGCCACGATGCGGGCCAGGTGGGGGATAGCCTCTCCCTCGAGACCATCGGGATAGCCGCCGCCGTCCCAGCGCTCATGGTGCGAACGAACGATTGGGACCACCGAGGCGAGGTCGGGGACCATACTGACAATCTCGGCCCCCTTGGTCGTGTGCGTCTTCATGATGTCGAACTCGGCCGTTGTCAGCTTGCCGGGCTTGCGCAGGATGGCGTCTTCGATACCAATCTTGCCGATGTCGTGCAAGGGCGTGCCGAAGCGGAGAAGCTCCAGGTCCTCCGTGGAGAGGCGGAACTGCTCGCCGAGGAGGATCGCAAAGACCGTGACGCGCTGGGAGTGCTCGCCCGTGTACGTATCGCGAATCACTACCGATTTTGCCAGGTTGTCCACCGTGAACAACAGCAACTCACGATGCTGCTTCTTCAGATTCTCCAGCGTGGACAAAAGCTCCTCGCGTTGCTTCGTCATCGACTATCCCCTTGGCCAACGTCAATACTTGTGGAAGTCGAACCAGACATTATGTCGGCTGATTCGATAGCTATTCGTACTCTTCTCGCGAAATGTCACAATCAACGAAAGAGAGGAAGTCTTGCTTGCTCAGGCCACACTGCCTCGCCATGCGGCAGAGAAGGTAGTCATCGAAGTCGCCGCCCGATCCGTGGCTCGTCTTTGTCTTCGTCGTGATTTTCTTTCCGTCCACAGTCTCGTACACGAAGTAACGATGATTGCCAGGTTGTTGAACGAATCCCTTTCGCTTCAGAGCAACTTTTCCACATCAATTTTCTTGCGGGGCATGGGAAGTGTCCTTCAGATGCTCGAGCAGGTTAGATTTCAGTTTTTGGGCCGACTCGGTCAAGTCCTCGTCAGATGATAAAGCGTAGGTGTCCCAGAGAAGGACAAGTTGCTCCGAAACCTCATCGATAGGTTCCTTTCGTGTCGAGGCGAATACGTCCAACCCAATCTGCACATCTAGAGCGGAGTTCACGCGGGTGTAGCGGCTCGCCGACTTCCAAGCGCCAGCGAGGGTTTTCGTCTCGTGGCTCCCGACCCTCGCTTGCGCGTCGGGCTTGGAAATGAGTCAACCGCTACATCAGTGTGAACTCCGCTCTAGAGCCGTGAGAAGTTTATCCGTAACCGTTCACCGCTCCTTCAGAAGTGCCAACAGTATACATGGATCATGACCATTGTTGGCCAAATCTGACCTGTTCCGACCCTGTTTTTACTGTTCAAAAGTCCAAATTCAGCGAGAAAGGGTGTCGCTTTCCAAGAAGCGGTGAACGGTTACGGTTCATCTTCTTCTGTTCTGCGACGGAGTTCAGCAACATCAGTTTCGTGTTTAGACTTGCGAAGCTCGTTGCACTTAATCGGAATGCCGATCAAGGCAGCAACAAGTCCGACTGCCGCTCCGACTGCCGCAATTGCCTTTCCGACGTTGCCGAGTTGGCTTATCGATCACCCTCCGCGTCTGGTGCCGAAATGGTGATTATCCGAACAGGCACCGGCAGCATATGACAGCCCCAGCAGCATATTGGCTATCGCATCACTCACCGCTCGACTTGTCAAGCACCTTCTCGATTTCTTCTTGACGCCCCCACCTCGAGACGCCCGGCGTCCGAGGTGCTGATGGCGAAAGAGTGCTGCACCCGCAGGCGTATTACACGCTTAATTACATCCCGAAGGAGTGATCGTCTCCCACCACGAAGACGACGACGGTCCCGATGGCCTGGCCGCCGTGGCCGTCGTCGATCACATAGGTGAACTCGTCGCGCCCGGTGAAGCCCGCCTTCGGCGTGTAGCGAATTCGCATCGGGTTGGCGGGGTCGATCACTGCCGTGCCGCCCTTTTTGCTCGTCGGTGCCGTGCTGACGAGCCGGAGCCGGTCGCCGTCACGATCGCGGTCGTTGCCGAGGACGTTGATCGTGATCGGCTTGTTCTCGTGGACGAGGGCGAAATCGGTGTGGGCGATCGGCGGGCGGTTGGTGACATCGACCCGGACGGTGGCCATCGACTGACTTCCGAACCCGTCCCCGACGAGGTAGGTGAAGCTCGTCGGGCCATAGAAGCCGGGCTTGGCGAGGAACACGAAATGCTGGCCGATCTGCGTCACCGCCCCGCCCGCTGGCTGGGTAAAGGAGACGACGTGCAGCGGGTCGCCGTCCCCGTCGTGGTCGTTGCCGAGAGCATTGATACGGATCGGATCGTGCGGGTGAGCCGTCGCGAAATCGTTGATCGCGACGACGGGCTTGTTCGTGACGTGGATCGTGACCTGGCCCAACGCCGTGTGGCCGTGCCCGTCGGTGATCCGATAGGCGAAGGAGTCATTACCGACGAACCCGAAGGCCGGGGTGTAGACGACCCGCCCGTTGTGGACCCTGACGGTGCCGTGGTTCGCCGGGTGGGCGATGCCATCGAGCTTCACCTTGTCGCCATCGGGGTCGCTGTCGTTGGCCAGCACGTTGATCGATACGGGGTGCCCGGCATGGGTCGTGGCCGTGTCCGCGAGGGCGACGGGGGGCCGATTGGTCGTCGCCACCTCCGGGCCTTGGCGAACGAGGATGTGGACGGTGGCTTCGTCGCTCTGGCCCCATCGGTCGTAGACGCTGTAGGTGAACGAGTCGGTTCCGACGAAGCCGGTGTCCGCCTGGTAGAGGAAGTTGTTCGGGTGGGCCGAGTCGCGGTAGAGTGTGCCGTGCATCGGCTTCGTCGAGTAGAGGACGTACAGTGAATCGCCATCCGGGTCGGAGTCGTTGGCGCGAACATCGATCTTCAGGGGCGTCCCGCCGTCGGTGGAAACCGAGTCATCGACTGCACGGGGCGGGCTGTCGTTCAGGAAGAGCCTGCCGTCTCGGGGGATGTGCCAGAGGGTGGCGGGATCGTCCACCTTGTGGAGGATCACGATGGGCGGCGTGCCCGGATGGACTGGCGGGGCTTTCAGGAGGACCGCCGCCGAGAACGAATCGATGGGCATCAGCGCAGGGAGCGCGAGGCTGGCCGCGAGGAGCTGGCGATCCTCGAGAACCTCGAGAACGAGGCCAAGACGGCGCGAGCGGGTATTCTGGAGACGCATGGCAACCTCCTGCACGATCGATACCGGGGGACATGGAGGTCGATCGAGGGGAGGGAGGAGCATACCGCCGGGGGCACGAAGCGTCAAGCGGGGAGGGAAATCAGGGGTCTTCCTTCATCTGACATTTCGGTGGTGTCGTAACCGAATTGTCGCACACCAATTACCTTGGCCCGGAAGAAGCTCACTCGGGGCCGCTGGTCCGACCCCGCGCCCCTACCGACTCGCCTCCAACTGCGGCACCAGCACCTCGCGCCCGAGCCAGCGTGAGAACTGCTCCGCCCCTTCGTTGCTCAGGTGGTGCGAGTCGAGGAACATTTCCTCGCGGTCCGTCCACTCTCGCGCGTTGACCAACGGGACGCCATGACGGGCGGCGAATTCGCGTAGCCAGACCACGGATCTTGCCCATCGGTCCGGCGGATACCAGGAACGGAATATCGGACCCTCAGGCGTCACGAGGAAGATTACTCGTGTGCCTCTGGCCCGGAGGCTTGCTACGAGATCGTCCACGGCCCGGAGGTGTAGGGGGTTACGATGGGTCAGCCGTTGCAGGCGGTCGTAGTATTCGCCCTTGGCATGCGCTAGGGCCTGGTGCCTTCGTTCATCCGACCGATTTTCGTGGATGACCTCCTCGTCAGGTGCCCTTCGTCGTCGGGCGTTCGAGAGCAACCAAGGCATGAAGAAGTTAGTCAGATTGGAGCGATGCGTGTAGACGGGCGTAACCTTGTCCAGGTATCGCTCTTCCGTTAGATCCGTTCGATGGGCGGCGTAACGGCGTAGCAACTCCTTGTCGCCCTCATCGAGCCATGTTGCCGGCAAGGCCTCCACGCTCGTGTCGTAACAGAGCGAATCGTCGAACAACACGGGGAACGTTTCGAGCAGGACGAGGTCCGGCACAATGCCTTCTCGGTTCAGGCGGCCCATCGCGAGGAGCGAACGAACCGGGCCGGCCCCGGAATCACCCTGGTTCGCCACCACGACGGGTCGTCCCAGAGAAGCCGACACCTCGAGGCTGATTTGTCGGGACCGGAGGCCATCCTGGATGTGCGACGAGCCGAGAAGGACTACCACCTTCGGCGGCGAAGCGGCCTCAGCGATCCGCAGGCGAAGCATCCTCAGTCGTTCATGGCGAATGGGATCGCGCACGACGAAGCCGTCATGCGGGATCAAGAGGGCCAGAGTCGCCTGCGACAGGACGAACAGCCCGACGGCCCAGGAGAGGGCACGCCAGCCCAACGCCCCCCCCCGCATTCTTCCGACGAGTGCGTTGTTCGCTGGTGATGGGCATCGACGGGTTCATCCGAAGCACCTCTGGCCAAAGGCGGTAGAGCGGTCAGAATTGGAAATAGATGAATACGACATCGTTAAGGGGGGCCAGCATCAGGGCGAAGTTCAGGCCGGAGGCGTAGACCGCGCCCAATGCGGGACTCGGCAGGGACGCCACGAGACGCTTCCACAATGAAATCGTCCCCGGCAAGTGGGCCAGCAGGACGAGGATCGCAGTCAGCACGAAACCAACGACGGGGAGAGGCTCACCCGACCCGCTCGGGTTCGCGACCACGAGGCGTCGGTAGAAGGCGATGGCGAGGTCTGTCGTGTGGGATCGAAAGACGACCAAAGACAGAGTGAAAATCAGGAACGTGCAGCCGACGCGCCACAAGGTGCCGGGGACCGTCTCGAGGGCGGCCCGCAATCGCGGAAGGTGTACGCAGGCTTTGCGGAAGAGGAAATGACAGCTCAAGAACAACCCTTGGATTACGCCAAAGTTGACGAAATTCCAACTCGCGCCATGCCACAGGCCCCCGAGCGTCATCACGATGAGTAAGTTGCGGCAGGACCTCCAGTCGGACCCCCGGCTGCCGCCGAGCGGGATGAACAGGTAGTCGCGCAGCCAAGTCGACAGCGAGATGTGCCAGCGTCGCCAGAATTCGCTTATATTGGGAGCGACGTAGGGCTTGTTGAAGTTCATCGACAGGTGGTAGCCGAATAGGTGGGCCGTGCCCAGGGCCATGTCGGAGTAGCCGGAGAAGTCGCAATAGATCTGGAGGGCGTAGGCAAAGAGGGCGATCCACGCCGCCCCGGACTTGTACCCGTCGGGGTCGGCGAACACCGGGTCGGCGAACAGTGCCATGCGGTCGGCGATGACCCACTTCTTGAGCAGCCCCATCAGGAAGAGCTGCACGCCGAGATGGGCGCGCGCCCAGTTGAAGCGCTTGCGCCGGCGGACCTGCGGCAAGAAGTCGCGTGCGCGGACGATCGGCCCGGCGACGAGGTGCGGGAAGAACAAGATGAACAGGAGGAAGTTCGGCAGGCTGCGTTCCGGCTTCAGTCGGCCCCGGTAGACATCGACGATGTAGCTGATCGCCTCGAAGGTGTAGAACGAGATGCCGATCGGTAGGAAGACGCTGAGGAGGGGCCACGACGTCTCGGCACCGCAGGAGCGGAGCGCCGTTTGGAGCGACTCGAGGAAGAAGTCGACGTACTTGAAGTAGCAGAGCAGCCCCAGGTTTGCCGTGACGCTGATGACGACGAGGAGCTTGCGCGCGAGGGGCGTCCGCAACGAAGCGATGGCCCGCGCGAGGAAGTAGTCCAGCGCCGTCGAGCCGAAGATGATGAGCGCCAGCCACTTGTTCCAGTTGGCGTAGAAGTAGTAGCTGGCACCGAGCAGGATCCACACGCGCAGGCGGTCGCTCGGGGTCGCCCAGTAGATGCCGAGCACCACCACGAAGAAGGCCAGAAATTCCAACGAGCAGAACAGCATCCGACGATCTCCCCTAGCCCAAACCCAAGGGAGGATCAGCCCGCCTTGGCCTGGCCCCGGAACATTACGAGGTCGTGCTTACGGATCATCACGCCGGCCTTGCCGTCCGCCCTCGCGCCCATCGTGTAGACGGCGATCTTGCCGGAGGTCGTCTCGGCGATGTAGAGCGCCGCTTGGCCCTGAGTAATCATGCCGGTGGTCATGAGGAAATGTACGTTCTGCCGGGGCGGCAAGGCGAACTCCGTGACGAGATCGACCTCGGCCCAGCCGACGATCTTGCCCTGCGTGCGGTCGATGAGGGTTCCCAGGAGCTTGCCCGCGCGGTAGTCCAGCATCCAGACGCCATCGGTGACCGCGCCGGGGCGGATCGCCGCCGGGCCGGTACACATGATGTAATCTTCGTAACGGTCATTCCCCGCCTGCGCGACCGGATGTTGGGAGAAGTACAGCCCAACGCCGACGGCTCCCAGCAGCATACCGACGACCAGCCACAACAACCTACGTCGATCAGTCATCGACCTGCCCTCCACGCGCCGACCCGCGTCAACGAGCCAACACGCTCTGACGCCGCGTTGCCTCTATACCATCCTCCTCCAACCAGACAACACCAAATTCAGAGCGCCCACGCCCCGCGTGGGTATGGGGGCCGGGGGGAGCGAGACCAACCTACGAGATTCACCACCGACGGCATTCGTGCGGCCAGAATGAGGCCAACGTTTTCGTCGGAGCGCAAGTTTCTTTTCGATTTACGTTCCCCTAGCGAATCTTTCTCATTAGAATGAGATGAGAAGACTCGAGAGAATGAGGCATGTCATGCACCTAAACTTTCGCTCGACGACCTGGATTGCGCTGCTCGCGGGCCTGCTCGCAGCCGCCCCGTCGTTCGCCCAGGATCCCAAGATCCCGCCCTTCAATCGGTCCGAGGCTCCCGATGATCCGCCTGCGGTGCCCAGTGCCGACGCGGTAGGCGAGGTCCAGGGGCGAGGCCCGATCCATGAAGGTTTTGCCCAACCGGGCGGCGGCGTGAGCAAGGCCGGTCCCGTCGTCCCCAAACGGCCTCCCGCGCCGATCCCCGAGTCGCCGCCCGAACAGCGTCCCGCCGGCGACAACGTGGCCTGGATCCCCGGCTACTGGGGTTGGGACGAGGAACGACGCGACTTCCTCTGGGTCAGCGGCTTCTGGCGCGTCGCGCCCGCCGGGCGCGCCTGGGTGGCCGGCTACTGGTCCAAGACCGACGGCGGGTGGCGCTGGGTGTCCGGCCTGTGGAACGTTGCGGCCCAGGCGAATCAGGCCGAACAGGCCGAAGTACCCTACCTGCCCGAGCCGCCGGAGTCGATCGATCGCGGGCCGTCCGTGCCGCCCCCCGAGGTGAGCTATTCCTATGTGCCCGGCACCTGGCTCTACGATGAGTCGCGCTGGCTGTGGCGGCCCGGCTACTACGTCGCCCCGCGCGTCGGCCTCCTCTACACTCCGTCACGCTATCTCTGGACGCCGCGCGGCCACCGCTTCGTTCCCGGTTTCTGGGATCGTCCCCTCGAATCGCGTGGCGTGCTGTTCGCGCCGGTCTACTTCGGAACCGACTTCGTCCCTGCCGACGACTGGGCGTATCGCCCGCGATTCGCCGTCGATATCGGCGTCGCGCTCGGCTCGCTGTGGGTCAACCCAGGGGCATCTTGCTACGCCTTCGGCGACTACTACGCCCCTCGCTATTCCCGCGCGGGCTACCGGAGCTGGCTCGAGTACGGCCCCTCCTCGCGTGATCCGCTCTACGGCTACTACCGGAACGCCAATCGAGGCAATCCCGGCTGGCGCGGGAACCTCGTCGATAACTACAACGGCCGAGTGCGCGGCACGATCTCGGCCCCACCGGCATCCTTCGCCGCACAGGGCCGAACTAGGGACGCCTCGTTGCGTACCGTCACGCAGCTGTCGAATTACCGGAACAAATCGCTTCGTATGGCCAACGTGACGCCGGCCGAACGCCGCGAGCGCGAGAACGCCGTCGCAACCGCCGCGCGACTGGCTCTCAGCCGGCAAGTCGCGGAGTTGCGAACCGCTCCGCGAACTCCCCCCTCGCCTCGACCCCGCGATACCGTCTACTCGACGCCCGGTCAGCGGTCCCCGTATTCGGGGTATACGCCTTCTCCGAACCGCGTATCGACTACTTCGCCATCGGCCCGAGAGACGCCTCGAGCCAACGTCCAGACTCCCCCGACGCGCTCCAACCCGCCCCATGTGACTCGCTCGACACCGGCTTACACGCCGATTCCGCGGTCCCGTGCGATCGAGATGCCTGCTCCCCGGCACACGCCGCCGCCCGCGCAGCGGTATACGCCACCGCCCGCACAGCGGTATACGCCACCGCCCGCACGGCACACGCCACCGCCGCCG
>JANXSH010001366.1 GCA_025356615.1 Planctomycetia bacterium
CCATGATCTCTTGGCGAATCGGAGAGAAGGGCGATGTCGCCCCTCCGCGTGGGCCTCGCTCCGCTCGACCCACCCTACGCGATTCACGCCGTATTTATGCCGTCTCCGTCGTGTAGCCCGTCGCGGGTGGGGGCTGGAGGAAGTCGCGGAAGCGGATCAGTTCCGTGATGCGGTAGCCCGTGTAGCGGCCGATGAGCAGTTGGCACGCCATGACCAGGCCGAGCGTCTCGGGGTAGCAGAACAGGTGCCGCGCGACCCAGGGCCGACTCAGGACGAGGGCGATGACGAGCGAGATGAGCATCGTCATGCCGAGTGTGCGGAACGAGGCGAACACGCTGTCCTCGTTCTCGAGCGTCCAGAATCGTTCGACCATTCCCGTGAGGATGACGATCGGGAACAGCGAGACGTAGCGCGTCGTGGTCGCGCCGTAGAGGTTCGACAGGACGATCAGCAGGATCAGCACGCTCATGATGAGCGTGAGCATCGTGGCGACGCGCGGCACCTGGAGGAGGTGGTAGCGGTCGAGCATGCGCCGCATGAGCCAACCGATCATCAGGATCGAGAGGAACACGAGCAGGCCCGGCCAGCTGTTCAGGTCGTGGAACGCCAGGCCGATCAGCGCCGGCGTGAAGGTGCCGAAGCTGCCCAGGCCGATGATGTTGCGCGAGACGCACACGACGAGGGCTGCGAGCGGCATCAGCAACAGCACCTCGACGAGCCGCCGGTCGCTCGTCGGCAACTGGTACAGCGACAGGCTCTCGAAGCCGCGCCGCAACGCCGACTTTTCTCCGGCCGTCGCATCGTCCTTGCCGATGCGCTCGACGAGGAAGGCGTACTTGAGGTCGCTGACGCGCTTGGCGGATACGGCGGGCTTGTCTCCGATGCCGAAGACGACGAACGTCGAGGGGATCCGGCCGAAGTGGTGGTGGTAGGGGCACATAGGCATCCAGTGGTCGAAGACATACGCCTCGACCCAGTAGTGCGACTGCTGCTCCGTCCCTTTGGTGAGGGTGACGCCGCTGACGACGCGGGCCGGGACGCTGCGGTTGCGCAGTAGGGCCGTGAGGAGCCGAGCGCGGGCACAGCGGTCACCGCTGCCTTGCTCCAGGCACGTCGCCGCGCTGACGGCCGGGCCGTCGAGGCGGACATCTCCACGAATCTTCTGTTCGACGAACCGGAAGAGCGTCTGGACGGTGTCGATCGGCCCGGCGTTGTCGCCGAGGGATGCCGTCTGGCGACGGGCCTCCGCCGTGATGCGCTCGTTGCTGGACTCGACCAGCGGCTCGTTGCCGAGGTACTGTCCCGTCTCCGGGGCGGCGTAGAGGGGCGACGACGGCTTGCCCGCAGAGCGCCCGAGGTGCAGACCGACGAGGAACTCGGAGCGGATCTCGAACGGGCCGGTGCCGGAGCCGGCGCGGGTGGCCCACGCGACGCGGTGTCGCTCCGGGTGGCGGGCCTCCGGGGGGCGGTGTGACATCTGCTCGCTGCTGTGGCGGTCCTCGATGAGGTGCTGTCGCTCCGTCGCGAGCGGCATCGTCGTCCAGACGCGCGCCTGCCCGGTACTCGTCCCCTGCACGGCGAGCGTGATCTTCCAGGTGCCCGGCCCGATGGGGCGGTGGGCCTCCTCGCCCAGGACGTGGAAGCGCAAGGCCATCGTCCCGACGGATAGCGCCGCCAGCAACGACGCGGTCAGCATGCAAAGGGTCGTCCGTGACATTCGTATCGCCTCTCCGGTCCTGTGATCCAGCGCCTCGTCTCGACCTCACCCCCCAGCCCCCTCTCCTGCAAGGAGAGGGGGAGCAGACAAGCCCTCGGTCTGGCTCCCCCTCTCCTTTAGGGGAGGGGGTTGGGGGGTGGGGTCTAACCTTCGCCTCTCCGGTCCATGATCCAGCGCCCGCGTATCACCTACTGAACACTGAACACTCTATTCGACCCCCGCCACGCTCAGCGCGGGCCAATCGACCCGGAATCGCAACTCGCCCGCGTCGAGGTCGCGAGGCGTCGCCAGTAAGTAGCCCGTCTTCCGCCGAGCGTCCCAGAGGAAGACCCAGTTGCTCGACGGGAGTCGGCTCCGCAGACGCGGCGTCAGGCCGGCCTTTGCTTTCGGGAGGTAGACTTCGGCGAAGACCATCGGGACGAGTGTTCGGCTGTTGTCGTCCGCGCTCTGCCGGACGAGGCCTGCGAGGCGAGCGTTCGCCGGGACGTGCGTCGTATACTTGACAGTCTTCAGCTTGTCGAGCCGGACTGCGGGTAGGTCGAGGACGATCGTGTTGCCGGTCACGGTGTGGCGGACGGCGGCGCGGTCGGGGACAGGCCGGTCGGAGGGCACGGGGCGATACGTCGGGTCGCCCCACAGGCTGAACGCCCACGCCGCACGGTAGTTCGCCCCGGTGCGGGTGGCCTGGCCCTCGAGGCGCTTCTGCTTCAGGCTGGCGTAGGCGATGAGGAAGTTCTTCGACTGGCGGAGCGACCCGCCGAGCGTCTGCCCGTCGTGCATCAGGCCGTTGAAGTAGGCCAACGAGAACGCCCCGCCGCTACCGGAGTAGGTCCGCGTCGAGGTGCCGACGACGGCATACGCGCCGCGCTCGAGCAGCGGGGCGACCTTCCAGTCGGTGAGCGCGAGGCAACTCTGGAGGCAGACGAACGTCGGCGACATCGGCTCGTCCCAGGTGGTGAAGCCCCAATCCTTGATGAGCGTGTTGTGGTGGCCCTCCCATAGGATGAAATCGCTGTCCGGCATCGCCTTGCGCAATTTGTCGCGCGTCAGGTCGTTGCCCGCGAGGAGCGTGACATCGTGGCCGGTGTTGCGCAACTCCTGGGCGGTGTGGCGCGAGAACGTCTCGAGGAGGGGCAAGCCGCCACCGGGGTTGCTGGCGACGAGCGCCTTGCGCGGGCCGCCCTTCGCCGACGCGAGCCGCTGACGGGCCAGCATGAGCGGGATCACCGCGCGGTCGGCGTGGAATAATCTACCCACGGCGTAGCTGAAGGGCTGATTGCCCACCGGCGTGAGCGGCTCCATCTCGATGGCGGTGTCCTTGTCCTTCGGGATGGGGTTCGGTCGCTTCCAGACGGGGATCGCCTTGTGGTCGGCCAGGAAGAGGACGTTTTCGACCTGCCGAAGCGCCCTCTCGCGTGTCGCCCTCTCGACGACCGGCCCGGCGTCGGTGCCGTCGCCGTTCGTGAACAGTAGGGCCGCGCGCTTCTGGACGGCGAGCCAAGGCGCGAGCGGGGCGAGACGTGCGTCCGTCGGGTTCGTGACGAGGACCGTCTCGATGTCCGCTTTCTTCCCGATGGTCTCCCGATACGCCGCGTCGAGTTCCCGGCGCGTGCGCAGGCGTGTCCCCTCGACCTGGAGCGCGTCGAGCTTGCCGACGAGGAGGACGCGCGTCGCGCCGATCTCGCGGGCCAATGCGTTGATCTTGTCCGACTCCCCCTCGCGGTTCCGGCTCTGCCAGAGCGGCGCTCCCAGCGCCCCCGCAAGGCAGGCGGCTCGCAAGAACTGCTCGCGCGGCAAAGCCGGGCACACGACGATGGCACTGGCCCTGTCGCTCGAGCCGCACGCCTTCGGGCAAACGCCCGTCGGGTCGCCGGGCCACTCGACGATCGGCTCGACCGCGACGCCGAGCCGACGGGAGAGACCCGCCGCGCCGTCGGGGAAGCGCCCCACGGGGGTGACGCGATCGGGCCGATACTCCGCGAGGAAGTGCCGCAGGTAGGGCGAGAGGCCCTGCGAGTCCATGAGTAGCACCGCGTCGGGGTGGGCGGCGACGGCGGTACCGAGGCGGATCAGGGCACCGTCGGAGAGTTGCCCGGCCAGGTAGACGGGGCGACTCGCGGCGTCGGCCTGAGGGACGGGCGACAACGCGGCAAGGCCGACGAGCAGCAGGCGTGCAATCCTTGGCATCGCTTGGATATCCTCGGAGGCGACGTTCCCCCTGTTCGCGGGGAGCCGTGGCCGGGGGGGGTGAGTCGGGTCGCCCTGGGCCGATGATGCCCTGAGATGAAGGCTCCGACGAAGGGCTATTCTGTACCAGGACGAGAAAAAACACCATACGACTCCGCGCGGACGAGGGCGCGTAGAGTGGGGGGGATGGGAAGCCCAGCCGTTGCTCCCTTATCGTTGGGCACACCTGTTGGGATCGCCTACACTACTCTAACATGGGGAGTATCGCCGCCATGAAGTTCCGCCCAAGTCAAGATTCCAATGGGTGGGCTTGGTGTCCACCGCGTAGAACCGTGTCACGCCTCCGATCTACCCCCGACCCCGGAAGCCCACCCATGCTCCCCCTCGCCGCCATTCTCGACCACCTCGAATGGCTCGCCCCGACGCGGACGGCCGCCGACTGGGACAACGTGGGCCTCTTGCTCGGGGAGCGCGGCACGAATGTCTCACGCATCATGACGTGCCTCACCGTGACGCCGATCACGGCGAAAGAGGCGATCGATCGACGGGCGGAATTGATCGTAACGCATCACCCGATCCTGTTCCGCGCGGCCAAACGTCTGACGGGCGACACATACGAGGGAAAGACGCTCCTGGGGCTGATACGAGCGGGCGTCGCGGTCTATAGCCCGCACACGGCGTTCGACAACGCGGCGCACGGTATCAACGCCTTGCTCGCCGGGAAACTCGGCCTGGAAGGAGTCCGACCGCTGCGCTACTCGAAGTCAACCAATCTCGAGCAGAACGTCAAGCTCGTCGTCTTCGTCCCCGAGAGGGATCTCGCGCGCGTCAGCGATGCCCTCTTCGACGCTGGCGCGGGGCACATCGGCGAATACTCCGAATGCAGCTTCCGCCTCGCGGGCACAGGGACGTTCCACGGCTCTGCCGCGAGTAACCCGACGATCGGCCAAAGGGGCCAGCGCGAGGAGGTCGGCGAGGTTCGCCTCGAGGTCGTCTGTCCCGAGTCTCGCCTTCCCGAGATCCTCGCGGCCCTCCGGCAGGCGCACTCCTACGAAGAGCCTGCGTTCGACCTCTACCCCCTCGCCGTCCCGCCGGGCGAGGGCGAGGGCCGACTCGGCGTCTTGTCCGCCCCTCTCCCACTGGCTGAGGTCGCCAAACGACTGCGACTTGCGTTGAAGTGCGGTCCGGTGCAAGTAGTCGGCGACCTCGACCGGCTGGTGTCCAAGGTCGCGGTCGTCTGCGGGGCGGGCGGAGAGCTGATGGGCGACGCCCTCCGCGCGAGGGCCGATGTCTTCGTCACCGGCGAGATGCGCTACCACGACTACCTCGCCGCCGAGGCCGGCGGCCTGGGCCTCATCCTGCCCGGCCATCACGCCACGGAGCGTTGCGGGGTCGAAGACCTGGCCGAGCGACTGCGTGTCACCTGGCCGGGCCTCGACATATGGGCGAGCGAGTCGGAGGTGGACCCCGTGTCCTGGGGGTGAGGCGAAAGCGTGGGAAGGATGTGGGCGAGCCGGGAGCGTTAGCGACCGGAGTAAACACGCTGAGACGGAAAAACTCCGGTCGCTAACGCTCCCGGCTCGCCCACATTCCTCACACGCTCTGCGGTCTCACCCGGCTTCCGTGATCCGTACCCGGATGACCTTTTGCTCGCGGATGACGAGTCGGCCCTGCTCGACGCTCTTGCCGGCCACGTCCTTGACGTAGACGACCCAGGTGCCGGGCGTCAGTTCGACGCTGAATCGGCCCGTCGCGTCGGTCTCCGCCTGCTTCCGCGAGTCGGGCTTGCCGACCTGGACCAGCGTGACGAGCTGGCGGGGCGCAGCCTGGACGACCCCCTCGTCGCCCACCCGGCTCGCGATGCGATCGAATCGAACAGGCGGCGTCGGCGTCGACTCGCGCCTCAGTGTCCCCCCGGAACTCGGCACGTCCATCGGCGGCGGCGGGGAGGGGATCGGAGCCTGGGGGGGGACCGGCCTGTCCAGCATCACCGGGGCACCGGGAGGCACCCACGCCTGCGGTGCGGGTTGCGGACAGGGGATGACCATGCGCGCGGGTTGCGGACAGGGGATGACCACGGGGGCGTAGCGCGCGACGGGCACGGGGGGGCAGCACGGGTGGAACACCCGACGCAGGAACCGTCGAACCGGGCCGGGTCGGCAGCAGGGGTCGGCGTAGTAAGCCGTCGTCGGCCCGCCGTGATTGCACACCAGGTCCGCCTGGACCTCCGCACCGTGAACCGAGCCGATGCCACCCACGAGCAACATGGCCGCCAGAGAGACACCTCGTATCGACATGGGTCGTACTCCTTCGCGGGCAGAATGGGCCTCGCCGATCCGCGATCCATCGGCGGGAAGTGATCGGATCTCCTCGATCCACGCTTACAGGATACGGAGGAGTCGTCCGCTCGCGCCGAGGATTCTCGGCAGGAAGAGGCGATTCGTCCGCCTCGTCGGGAAGCTGATCCGGTGGGGTAATCTTGCGAAACGGGGCGAGTCATTCCTCGGGTGTCGGCTGCGAAGTTCGCACGAAGACGATGGCGACATCGTCCGCGTAGACCTGCTGAAATCGCTCGTCCAGACGCAGCAGCGAGACGAGCGCCTGGTCCTTCTCCGCAATGACGACGCCCGCAGCTGCGAGGTCGGCGTCCTTCTCCCATCCGGGCAGGCCGGACCAGACCGCGCCGTAGCGTTCGATACGCTCGTCCCCATGCAAATTGGTCCGCCCATCGATCGCCACGGGCATCTCGGGCAGCGCCCACATCAGGTAGCCGCCCCAGTTGAAGTCGTTGAAGAGCGGTCCTGGGTAGTCGTTCTCGGCGACGAACTCCGCCGCCGCCACCGGGAATCGCCGGGCGACGGTCTCCTCGAGCCGAGTCGGACTCAAATCGCGCAGCCATGACAGCGCCACGACGAGAAACGCCAGCCCCGAGAGGATCGCTATCCGACCCATCGGCCCCGGCGTGAATCGGTCCTGCTCCGGCACCGCGCGCGGCCCCGCCGAGCCGAGGACGAGGAGGTCCGCCAGGACGACGAACCAGAGATCCCGCCGCGCGCGGAAGGCGAAGACCGCCGTCGCGAGCAGCAGCATCGGCAGGAACGCCGTCGAGGTCCGACGGCCCAGCACGACGCACGCCGCCGCCGTTAGTCCGAGCATCACCCAGTCGGACGGCTCGCGGAACTCGAGCGCCTTGAGTTCGTTGATGAAGCGGAACGGCCCCGGCTGCGTTGCATACTCGACGATGACGGAGTAGAGGCGGATTCCGTAAGGATTGACGAGCGTTGCCAGGCAACACAGCGCGGCGAGGGCTATCAGTTGCCTATAACGCTGCGTCATCGGCAAGGCTGCCGAGTCCTTCGCCTGCGTCCAACCGAAGCGCGCATCGATCCAAGGCGCGACACACGCGATCACCAGCAAGAACAGCCCGTAGACGAACTGGATGTGGACGTTCGCCCAGAGGACGTAGAGGATCGGCAACGTCCAGATCCACGGCGGCAGGCGCTCGACGCCGGGCTGTCGCAGCACGACGATGGCGTGGAGGGTGAGGACGCCGAACAGGATCGTGATGAGCCACGGCCGTTCGCCGAACAGCATGCCCAGGGCGAGGACGGCGGCCCCGGTGAGGCTGATCGCCACGAGGTAGCGCGGCTCGATGCGCGTCACGAACGCATGGATCGCTCGCACGATCAGCAGTGAGAAGACGACCCGATAGGCGATGATGCCCGCGAGGCCGAACGCGGAATAGAGGCCGAAGAGGACGACCTCGAAGAGCCAACTGTAGGCGACCCACGGCGTGGACGAGCCGAGCTGCGTGAAGGGGTCCATCGTGGGCACCGCGCGGTGTTCGACGACCCACTGCCCGACACGGAGGTGCCACCACACGTCCGGGTCGAGGACCGGCTCGCCGACGGGGCGCATGGTGATGACGACCGCGATGGCCGGGACCAGCCAGGCCAGGATGAGGCGAATCGGCGTGGACGGAGGCGGCGACGGGTCACTCATCGGTGGCCTTCCCCAGGCGTCGCCAGCCGGTGCCTTCGTGTCCGAAGGA
>JANXSH010000864.1 GCA_025356615.1 Planctomycetia bacterium
GTGGTCGGTCGCTTGCACCCACGCCGTCGAGGCCAGGAGGCGAGTGTAGCGATCGGGTTCGGGCGTCGGGTCACGCGGCACGCCGGAGGATAACACCCCGAGGGTTACGAGGAGCAGGAGTAAGGCGGCGCGACGTGGCATGGGAGAGTCTGTCCAGAAAGATTGTGGCCGGATTCAATACAGTTTGTTTCTGTAAGCTTCGTCGAGCAGCGTCTGCATCGTCGCGACATCGTATTCCGGCATTTCCAACTGATCGACGAACATCTGAGCCGCGCAGGGCAAGCTCTCCAAGTCGGGCGCTGCATGAGTTTCCCACAGCTTCGATCGTATCAGCGCCTTCGCACATTGTAAGAAGCACTCCCGGACCTCGACGGCGACGGCGACCAAGGGCCGCTTCCCTTGCACGGCGAGGGGCGTCAACCACGCCTCGTCGCGAACGATCGCCGCGCGCCCGTTGACGCGCAACGTCTCGCCGAAGCCGGGAACCAGGAACAGCAAACCGATGTTGCCGGTTTCTAATATGTTGCGGAAACTATCGACTCGCTTGTTGCCTGTTCGATCTGGGATCAGCAGCGTCGAGCCGTCGATGACCTGAACGAATCCCGGTGCGTCGCCACGCGGGGAGGCGTCGCACCGCCCATCGGCCGAGTGCGTGCTCATCACCACGAACGGCGAACAGGCGATGAATCGCCGCATGTGCTCGTCGAGAGACTTCAACTCTTTTTTGAGCGAGAAGATCGACGGCGTGCCGACGACGCTCGCAAGTTCTGCGGACGAGCGGATTTGCTCGGTAAAACGATCGAGAGACACGGGTGTTCTCCGTTCGGATCTTGGGTGATCGATCATTATCATGAGCCGGGCGAGGCCGGAAGGAGCGTTTCGCTCGGTTTACGATACCGACTATTACTCCTCGCACCCATACGGCAAATCGTTGATCCGCGGCGCATGCCACTCCCCGCCGTCCTCGCGCACCAACTCATGAATCGCCACGTTATAGATCGGCCCCACAGTGGCCCAGTCGGCCACGCCGAGGCCGGGGAGGAGGCTCAGGAGCAGCACTTTGCAGACGATGCCGTGGGCCACGACGACGAGTGTTCGGCCCGCGTACTCCTTCGCGAGCCGGTGCCAGACGGGCAAGACGCGGTCGCGGATGTCGTCGAACGACTCCGCGCCGTCGGGGGAATAGCCGGTCTCCCCGGCGAGCCAGCGGCGCAGCGTCGTCGGCCAGGGGCCGTCGGGCGGTTGCTGTGCCGCCATGCCGCTCATCGGGCCGACTCGGCGTTCGTGGAGGTCCGGCTCGGTGTGCAGCGCCTTGCCGCAGGCCAAGGCGATGGGTGTCGCCGTGTCGATGGCCCGGCGCATGGCACTGCTTACGACGGCATCGGGGCGCAGCGAAGCGAGGTAGATTGCGGCGAGTTCGGCCTGCCGTCGGCCCAGAGGGCTGAGGCCGACATCGGACTCGGCCCCGTGAAATATGGTGGGGTCGGCGCTTTGGGCATGACGCAGGAGCAGGATACGGGTCGGCATGGCGGGTTGGACTTCTTCGGGCGGGCGACCTTGGATAGAGTATCGCTAGGAACTAAGTTTTCAGTGTTCAGTTTTCAGTTTTCAGTGAGTGCCGAGAGGCGTGATCCTGCTCCGTATTTGCTGAAAACTGAAAACTGAACACTGAAAACTGACCAAAGGCACGGAGGCCGGGTATGCGTCATCGCTGGCTGTTGATCGGGGCGATCGTGGTGGCCCCGGCGTTGTGTGCGGCCCCTCCCCCGGTGCCTCCGCCGGGACCGGCGAACCCCAAGGCGCTCGAGGCCGAGTCGCGCCGGTTCGCCCAGCAGTTGAACACCGTGGTCGAGACCGTGAGGGATAAATACGTCCGCGTCGTGGCCCGCGAGGATCTGATCGAGGCGGCCATGACGGGGCTGTTCCATGCGGCGCGAAAGCCCGTGCCGCGCGACCTGCGGGCGCAGATCGAGCAGGCCGTCTCGCTCACGTCCGCCTTGCTTGCCCAGTCCCCGGACACGAACCCCAAGATCACGCTCGCCTCGTCTCGGAGTCGGGTCGATCCGGTCGAGAAACTCCTGGCCCGCTTGCGTGTGGAGGCCGGTGACGGCGATCTCGGCGGCGACTCGCTCGTGATCGCTTGCCGGGCGCTGGCGAAGAAGCTCGACACCTACTCCGGCGTGGTGATGGCCGAGGAGAAGCGACGGATGGCGAACATGGACCAGGAGACGATCGGCGTCGGCCTGGAGTTTCGCCCGCAACTGACGCCGGGGCCGTATGAGGTCGAGGCGGTCCACGCGGGCAGCCCCGCGCAGCGCGCCGGGTTGCGACCGGGCGACATCCTCACCCACCTCGACGGCCTGCCAACCGCCAAGGCCCGGCCCGAGAGCGTTCTGGCGCTGCGGAGCCGGGAAGTGCCCGATGGCATCGTGCC
This sequence comes from Planctomycetia bacterium, assembly GCA_025356615.1. Taxonomy (GTDB): domain Bacteria; phylum Planctomycetota; class Planctomycetia; order Gemmatales; family Gemmataceae; genus JANXSH01. The sequence continues at coordinate 2,435 of JANXSH010000864.1, forward strand.
ACTCGCCCGGCCCGTCCAGCCCGGATCGCAGGAGCCGCCGAAGCCGCCCGATCGAGTGAAGATCACCTACCGGCGGGGCGACGACAAGGCGGACCGCTCGGCGGAGCTTATCCGCGAGCGCTACCGGCCCGAGACGGTCCAGGGGGTCCGCCGCAAGGAGGACAACACCTGGGACTATGTGCTGGACGCGAAGGCGGGCATCGCCCACGTCCGCGTCGGCAGCCTGAGCCGGGGCACCGCAGACGAATTGCGCGAGGTGCTGACCGCGCTGCGTCAGGACAAGATCAAGGGCGTCATCCTCGACCTGCGCTGGAGTCCGGGAGGCTGGCTGCATGAGGCGGTCGAGGTCGCCGGCCTGTTCCTCGGCGAGGCTGTCGTCGCAACGGTGAAGACGCGCGACCAGAAGGACGCGCCGCACCGCAGCACGTCGGAGGGCAAATTCCGCGACTTCCGGGTCGTCGTGCTGGTCAACGGCGACACCACCGGCGGGGCCGAGTTGATCGCCTCCGCGCTCCAGGACCACCGTCGCGCGGTCGTCGTCGGGCAGCGGACCCTCGGCAAGGGGAGCGTCCAGACGCCGATCTCGCTCGCCCTCGAGGGCATGGAGTTCAAGCTGACGAGCGGGACATTCATCCGCCCGAGCGGCAAGAACCTCCACCGCTTCCCCGAAGACGGCACGTCCGCCGTCTGGGGCGTCCTGCCGGACGAGGACGCCCGACTCTCGCCCGACCTGGGGCGACGGCTGAAGCAGTGGTGGGAGGCGTACTCGCTCCGCCCCGTCTCGTCGAACGAGCGCTTGTCGCTGGACGACCCGCGTGCCGACCCGCAGCAGCAGGCGGCGCTGGGGGTGTTGCGGAAGAAGATGAAGTAGGGGCTATCGCAATCGAGCGCGGCATGATGCGAGGGGCGAGATCCAGGCGTGAACGCCTGGGCCTCGCCCCCTTCGCGTGAATTATGGCGTGCCGACGACATTCCCTTGTCGCCACGTTCCAACGCTCTACAATGATCCCAAACTTCCTCATGGATGCCCAACCATGCCCTCTTTCCGCATCGATCTCGATGAACTCCCCTTCGTGAGTCGCGCTCCCTATAGGGCGGTGAATTCGCGCGTGTGCCGCTCCATCCAATCACCCACTATCCCACAACCTCATCATGCCAGGATAAGGAACCGCCAATGAGCATCCCCTTACAGTGCGCTTGTGGGAAGTCACTCCAGGTGCCCAACGAGTTCGCCGGCAAGAAGATCAAATGCACCGCCTGCTTCCAGATCCTCCCGGTGCCCGCCGCTGGCGGAACGCCGTCGCTCCTGTCTCGGGAGCCTCGCAGCGGGGGACAACGGGCGATCCCAAAGACGACGATCGAACAGCCGACCGGCGAAACCCCGACTCCGTCGGATTATGCGCGAACGAGGCTCGAGCGGCCTTCCGACGACCCGCCGCCGATCCATGCGCGCACCATGCTCGAGCGTCCGTCCAGCGAAACCGTGCTCCCGGCTCCCGCGCGCACCAAGCTCGAGCGTCCACCCAGCGTCGTTCCGCCGCCGGTCCATCCGCGCACCATGCTCGTCCAACCCAGTGGGTCGCCGCCGTCCGACCCGGAGGAACATTCGCGTACCGACTGGGACTCGCTCTCGGAAAGTAAGATTCCTTCATCCGAAACACGGCGGGGCATGATCCCCGGCAAGCGCCGGTCGCCCGCTGCAATGCAGGCGGGAAGGAAGAAGTGGATCATCGGGGCCGGTGTCGTGGCGCTGGCCGTCCTGTTGACGCTGGGCGGTTGGCTCGTGGCCGTCATGCTCCGTGTCGAGACCGCCACCGGAACTCTTGTCGTCGAGACGAACGACAACGAGGTCGATGCCCGAATCAAGGGTGGGAAGTTCATCGTGTCCGGGCCGGACGGCAAGAGCCATACCCTGACAGGGAATGAACGCAGCAGGAAGCTGGATGCAGGGTCGTACAAGATCCGCGTGGAGGGGGTGAACGGCCTGGTGCTGGACACGTCGGAGTTCACCCTGACGAAGGGGGGAAAGGTCACAGTCCGCGTGACGATGGAGCCGAACACGGTGGCGACGAATCAGCCGAAACAGGAAGAGCCTATCGCTCCCGAGATCGCACCGGCCCCTGAAGCAACCGAGCAAGGGCTTACGGCCGCAAATGTGGCGGGTGTGTGGGAACATAAACCGGGGCCGAGGCCACCCGTCGAGATCACCTTACACCCCAACGGTAAGATCAACGACCCGGACGGGGATTGCACCTGGACGCTCGAGGGGATGACGCTCTCTTTGCGCTGGCCCAACGAGCAAGCCCCCGGTGGGGTCTGGATCGACGAAGTCAAGGTGTCTGAGGACGGAAAGACCTACCAAGGGACCAATCAAGTCCGAGCCTCGATCAGAGGCAAGAAGATCAGGGATATCGTGCCGTGAGCGGACTCGATCAACGGGCATGGTTCCGTTCGTCCAGTGGCCGGGTAACACGGACGTGCCTCTCCGACCTGCCCTGAAGGACAGGTCGAAAAACCCAAGAGCCGCCGTAAACGGAGCTGACGGATGTGCTCAACTTGATGGGAGTTACGTCGCCTCGCAGCCTCTTTCACCTGCTTCGAGTCATGAGACCAGTCCTCTAGGGCGAGTCGTAGAGGCTGATTCATCATCCCAGGACAAGGAACCGCCAATGAGCATCCCCATCGAGTGCGCTTTTGGGAAGTCACCTCAGGTTCCCGCCGAGTTACCCGGTACACGGGCGCTCCCGCGCAGCAAGTGGGCTGGCGGCAACGGGCTGATGATCGTCCTGCTCGGCGCGCTGGCGCTGCTCGCGCTGAACGGTCTGACGTGGGCAGAAAACGCCCCCGTCGGCAAAATCCGTTCGATGAGAGGGGGGTGGCTCAGACCGACGGAAGCCCCGCCGAACTATTTCGAGGTTCGCACGGGGGCAGCCAAGGCGAAAGCGCTGCGGGAGGCGGGCGGCAACAAGGCATCCGAGGCGGCCGTCGCCGCAGGGTTGCGCTTCCTGGCGCTGCACCAGGCACCGGACGGCCACTGGAGTCTCGACGACTTCCAGAGCGACGCCCGGACCGAGCCGCTGCCCGCCGGCAAGCGTGTCGGGGACAACAGCCAGCCGATGACGAAGCGGAAGAACGACACCGCCGGGACAGCGTTCGGCCTGCTCCCCTTCCTCGCTGCGGGCATCACGCACAAGCCCCCTGCGAAGGCCAAGCAGCCCGACTACAGCAAGGGTGTCGAACTCGCCATCGAGTACCTCATGAAACGCCAGAGCAAGGAGAAAGCGGATCGCGGCAACTTCGGCGGCGACATGTACAGCCACGGTGTCGCGACGATCGCCCTGTGCGAGGCGTATGGCATGACCTCCGACCCCCGCATCAAGACTGCGGCCCAGCTCGGCCTGGACTACATCGTCAGCGCACAGGATCCCGTCGGCGGAGGCTGGCGCTACACGCCGCGCAAGCCCGGCGACACTTCCATCACCGGCTGGCAACTGATGGCGCTGAAGAGCGGCCAGATGGCGGGCCTGAGCGTCCCCCGAACCGCGCTGAAGAAGGTCGAGAAGTACCTCGACGCCTGCGAAACGACCAACAAGGGCGGGTACAGTTACATGCCCGGCACCATCGAGACGCAGGCCATGACGGCCGTCGCTGCCCTCTGCCGTCAGTACCACGGCGTCAACCCGCGTAACGCGAGCCTGCTCGCCAGCGTCAGGCGGCTCGAGACGCACGCCCCCGGTTCAGGTTCGGACCATCTCGATTTCGAGTATTACGCCACGCAGGTCATGTATCATATGGGCGGCGAGAGGTGGACGCGCTGGAACCTCGGGCCGGATGGCACCGGCAAGAGGGGAATGCGTGACACTCTGATCGCCCGCCAGGACAAGGGCCAGGGCGGTCGCCCCGGCCAGGCCGGCAGTTTCGCCGGGAACGACCATGTCGGCGGCCGGCTCGGCGCTACCTCGTTGAGCCTGCTCACGCTTCAGGTGTACTACCGCCACCTCCCGCTCTACCGCCGGGACAAAGCCGTGGATCAGCCGGAGAAATGACCTCGCCCGTGTGAGTCTTTCGCGCGAGGGTCGCCGGACTGTCGAACGATATTCTGGCCTGTTTCGAGGGAGGGTGACACGAGTCGAACTCTGCGACCTGCCCCTTAATGCAGGTCGGGAAGCACGCGCGTTGACGATCGGAACCATGCCGATATTCTCTTGTCGCCCGATTTCTACACGCTACAATATCACCAACCTCCTCATGGATGCCCACCCATGCTCTCTTTCCGCAGCAACTTCAACCAGATCACTTGCACGAATCGCACTCCCTTCGTGGCGGCGAATTCGCGAGGCTGCCTCTCTGCGGTCGAGGCGTACATTTGGGACACTGCGAAGACCACTCCACATCCCCATGCCAGGATAAGGAACCTCCAATGAGCATCCCCATCGAGTGCGCTTGTGGGAAATTACTCCGAGTGCCCGACGAGTCGGCCGGCAAGCAAGTCAAATGCTCTAGCTGCTTCCAAATCCTGACGGTGCCCGGCGGCAGTGGCGCGCCCTCAGTCCTGGTGCGTGAGCCTGGCAACGGGGGGCAACGCGCGATTCCCAAGACGAAGATCGAACAGCCGGCCGATACGACGCTGTCTCCGCCCCTGCCGATCCATCCGCGCACCATGCTCGTTCAGTCTGGGGACATGGCCTTCCAGGACGAGCCGCAACCTGCTCCCGTGCGGCACGGCCCCGCTCAGGATGTCCCTCCGCCCATGCCTTTGCCTCGGCGATCCCGACTGGACAAGGCGCGGGATCTCGACGAGGTCGAGCCGATCTCCCGGCGTCGTGAGCCAGCTGGTGGCAAGAGTGCGATGGTCGTTGCCCTGGTCGCGGCGTTTGGTCTTCTCTTCCTGGGCGGCAGCGCGGGGCTGATCTGGTGGGTCGTCAATTCCGAGGACAAACCGATAGTTGTCCCACCGAATCCGCCTCCGCCCCTCTCCTATTCCAAGGACAAGGAGGGGAAAGACAAGGAAGGGAAGGACAAGGAAGGGAAGGACAAGGGGGGGAATCCGCCTGTGTCCGTGCCGGTGGCGAAGCGGACGCCGGAGCAAATCTATCGCCGACTCTTGCGTTCGACGACGTGGATCGTCGGCGAGAACGGGTCGAGCGGGAGCGGCGTCCTCATCGACACCAAGGAGCGGCTCGTCTTGACCAATCACCACATCATCGAGGGGTCGTCCAGCCCGGTGGTCTACTTCCCGGCCTTCGCCAAACAGGAACTGAAGACATCGAGCCGACACTATTTGGAGAACTCACGAAAGCTCGGCATCGCGGCGAGGGTCGTCCACGAAGACCGAGGCCGTGACCTGGCGGTGTTGCAGCTGATCGCCCTGCCTACGGGCGTGTCGGCGGTGCCGCTGGCCTCGCAGAGTGTTTCGCCTCGTGCGGGTATCCTGGCGATCGGGAATGCGGGGGTGGAAAAGGACGAGATGTGGCAGAGTATTCCCGGCCAAGTGCAGGAAGTCTCGGCGCAGAGCCACTCGTTCGAGGGGAAGACGAGCAAAGTCTTCGTCCTGAAGACGAGCGCCGCGACGACCTTCGGCGACAGCGGCGGCCCCGTGGCGGGGGAGAGTGGCCTCCTGGTCGGGCTGGTGATCGGCTCGAGCGTGAAAGACCAACTCGTGACGAGCCTGATCGACATCCGGGAAATCCGCCCCGTGGTCGATGCCTGTTATCGAAAAGAGTACAAGAAAGACTGGCAGGATGCGAACCCTGCGGAGGTCGTGGACCTGAAGTCGCTGCCGAAGCTGCTCGACCAGCTGAAGAGTCCAGACAACAAGGTTCGTGCCGAGAGCATCCGGTCGCTTGGGGATCTCGGTCCCGACGCGCGGACGGCGGTTCCGGTCCTGTTCACGCTCCACAAGAATGGGGATCCAAGCGTCAACCAACAGATCCTCGCCGCGCTCGAGATGATCGGCCCTCCCGAATCGACCGAAGCAGGGAAACTCGTGGAGAAGCTCGACGACGGCAAGCCCGACATGCGGCTGTACGCCATTCGCTCGCTGGCCCAGATCGGCCCGGCGGAGGCCAAAGGACTGCTCGGCCTGAAGAAGGCGTGCGACGACTCCGACCCCGAAGTGCGGTTCGCCGCGCTTCGCGCGTTCACCCAGTTGAGCGAGGAAGACTCTCGGGAGGTCCACCCTCTGGCCATTGCCCTACTGAAGGATGAGGCGGTGCGAACCCGGCAGCTGGCGGCGAACGTCTTGCAATCCTATGGCAAGAATGCTCGCTCGGAGGTTCTCGTCCCGCTGATCGCGGCGTTGGCGGATAAAAGCATTGTTCTCGCGGTCCAAAAGGCTCTCTTGGCGATCTCCCCGATGACGGTCGATGACATCCCGGTCCTGCGGAAGGAGATGAAGAACCCTAATGGCGACGTTCGCCTCTTCGCGGCCCTCTCCCTCCAGTTCCTCGAGGCGAAAGCCTTGCCGGCCCTCGAGGAACTGCTGAGCGCCCTCGACGACAAGGATCTCCGCGTGTGCCGGGCCGCGATCGGAGCCATAGGCAAGTTCGGGGCGGCTGGTGCCCAAGGCATCCCCCGCCTCCTGGCAACCCTCGAACACGCCGACAAGGGTTTGCGTGTCGCTGCGGTCGAAGCGCTGGGCGGTATCGGCCGACAGGCGGGGGTCTTCCCCGCGCTGTTCACCGCGCTGAAGGATCCCGAGGTCGAGGTGCGAGCGACGGCCGCATCCGCCCTGAAGCGACTCGGCAAGCCGGACAAGGCCGACATCGAAGGGATCTCCAAGTTCCTGACCGACCCACTGCCCCTCCTCCGCAGCCAGGCCGCCGAGACACTGGGCCGACTCGGAGCCGACGCGAAGGGGTCGATCAAGGCCCTGACGGGCATGGTCGGCGAGGACAAGAGCCTGCGCGCCCGGCTGGCCGCCGTCGGCGCGTTGGCGGAGATCGGCCCGGAGGCCCGCGAGGCGTCGGAGACCCTGGCCAAGGCTCTGGGTGACAAGATCGCGCCGACCGATGAGGATCTCTCCGACCTGTTCGAGAAATCCTCCCCCAAGCCCGTCGGCGGCGAGGCCGACCCCGTCCACAAGGCGTTGCTGCGAAGCACGGTGGTCGTCGGCATGTTGCAGCGATTCGGCGGGACCGCTTTTTCCACCGGCTGGGTCGTAGACACGTCGAATCGGCTGATCGTGACCACTTCGCGCAACCTCGCCGGTGCCAGCGGGCGGGTTCTCGTCTGCTTCCCCGATATCGAGAAGGGCGAGGTTCACAGTCAGTTCCGCCACTACCAGGAGAACGACAACCGTTTGGCGATTCTCGCGCGGGTCGTCCATTCCGATCTGAAACGCGAACTGATGATCGTCCAGTTGGTCGGCCGCATGCCCGCCCTCGCCCTTCCCCTCCGTATCGCCGGGACGGGGGCCGTCGCCGGTCAGTCGATCCACGCGATGGGCGCGGTCGATGTCAACGCGGGTCGCGGTGAGGGAACCTTGTGGATTCACACCAGCGCCAAGGTGCGCCAGATCGACACGCGCACGGTCGGGTTCGGGCTTCGGAGCACGGATGCACGATTCATCGAGGCAGACACGAGACTGAAATGCAACGACTCGGGCGGCCCCGTCGTAAACGACCAGTTGCAACTCGTCGGCATGGTGTCGGGCAAGCGGGACGGCTTCAGCAATCGGTCCCTGTGCATGGACCTCAGCGAGATCAAGGTCTTCCTCGCGGACTACGCCAAGCTCGCCAAGATCGACTCCGGCTCTGCCGGCGGGGGTGCCGTGAGGCAAGCATCGGCCCGTGTCAACCAGGCCGTCTTCCGATGCGTCGTCGCCGCCGCGCTGGAGAAGATCGGCACCGACGTTCCCGACAAGGTGGTGCCCGCGCTGGTGAAGGCGCTGGCAGACGATAGCGACGAGGTCCAGGCCGCGACGGTGGCGGCGATCGGCTCGCTCGGTCCCAAGGCCAAAGCGGCATTCCTTCCGTTGATGAAGATGCTTCCCAAGGGGGTGCAGGACTCTCCTGTGGAGGAGGCGATCGTCAAGATGGGCGGCGAGGTCGCGCCGAAGGTCGCTCATCCCATCTCGTTCACCTTGAAGTTGAGCGCCAAGGAAGAGGTGCTGACGGCGTGCCGGATCCTCCGCAAAATGGGCAAGGAGGGGGCGACAGCAGTCCCCGTGCTAAAGAAGAACCTTCAACCTACGCAGAAGTTTTGGATGAGACACCAGGATGTCCTCGAGGCGATCAAACTCGCCCTCGAATCGCTCGAGGGTGGGAAGTGATTCACCCGGCCACCAACCCCCTCCCGCATGCGGCGGCACCGATGAAGCCCGCGTCGGTGCCCAGTTGGGCGTAGCGGATCTCGGTGTTCGCCGCCGGGACGGCGAACGCCAGCTCGTGGACGTGGTGACGGATGCGCGCCAGGAAGCCCTCGCCGGCGGCGGTCATGCCGCCGCCGAAGACGACCATGTCCGGGTCGATGATGTGCATCGTGTTCATCGCGCCGATGGCGAGGTAATACGCCGTCTCCTCGATGAGTCGGCCCGCGAGGCCATCGCCCGAGGCGGCGGCGGCGAAGACATCGCGGGCGGTCAACTCCCCGGCGGATCGCAGGACGGCGTGGAGCGACGACTTGCCCGCGTCTTGGTTCAACGCCTCGTGCGTGCGCTTCACGATGGCCATCGCCCCGGCGTATGCCTCGAGGCAGCCGAACCGACCGCAGCCGCAGAGTCGGGGGTTCGTCATCTCGATCTTCATGTGGCCGAGTTCCCCGCCGTGGCTGTGCCGGCCCTCGACGACCTTGCCCCCGATGACGATGCCGCCGCCGACGCCGGTGCCGAGCGTGAACAGGACCATGCTCTCGACGTTGCGCCCCGCGCCCGCCCAGAACTCGCCGAGTGCGGCGGCGTTGGCGTCGTTCTGGAACGCGGTCGGCTTGCCGAAGACCCGCGCGACGTGGTCCTTCACCGGCACGTTCTTCCAGGGCTTCAGGTTCATCGGGTCGAGGATGATCCCGGCGGGGATGTCCATCAATCCCGGCGTGGCGACGCCGATGGCCGCGATATCGCCCAGCGTCAGCCCGGCGGAGGCGATCGCCTGACGGATCGTCTCGCACATGCGATCCAGGCCGAACTCCTGCCCGCGCGACGCCTCCGTGGGGAGGCTCACGGAGCTGCGTGGGACGCCGCCGTCCTCCACGACGCCCGCCTTCATGGTCGTGCCGCCCACGTCCAGACCGACGTAGAACATGTCGAACGCTCGGGGTGTTAGGATCGCGGGGGTCGGACGCGCTCGGCTTCGCGCTGGTAGATCCCGCCCGGCGGGCGGGATCTGCTCCCCT
>JANXSH010000231.1 GCA_025356615.1 Planctomycetia bacterium
GGTGGGCAACATGCTCGGCGAAGAAGGGGCGGGGTTCCGAATCGCGATGGGCACCCTCGTCAGCGGGCGACTGAGTGTCGCCTCGGGCTGCCTGGGCGTCATCGAAGACAGTCTGACGGAGTGCCTCACCTACGCGCGCGAACGGCACCAACACGGCAAGCCGATCGGCAAGCACCAGTTGGTGCAAGAGCACCTCGCCGCCATCGAGCAAGCGCGATTCGCCTCCGACTGTGTACTGATGCGCGCCGCCGAGGCGAAGGACGCCGCGCAAGAGGCTCCCACGGACGCCGACCTTCGGAATCGTGCCGACATGCTCGCCGCCCAGGCGAAGCTCTTCATCACGAACGCCGCCTGGGACGCGGTCGATCGTGCGGTCCAGATCTACGGTGGTCGGGGCTGGTCCACTCTGTACCGCGTGGGCCGGCACCTGATGGACGTGCGCGTCTGCCGAATCTACGAAGGCACCGACGAGGTTCTGAAGCTGAAGATCGCCGCCGGGCTGTTGGGGAAGGAGTTCGAGGCGTATCGGTGAGGATCTGCTGTCTGAGCCAAGAATTGTTTAGCCGCGACGCAACGCGGAGCGCGTCTCGCGGAATCGCCTCCCGAATCTCTATCCGTCCCGAACAGAAGCGGGGTCCGAATTCGACGAGCGATCGTAGGCGTGGTCCGAAAAAAGTACGCGCGAGGATTCAAGAGAATTTTCCAAGAATTAGCATCGCAAAAACATTTTCGCCCGTGTACGATACCGGAGCCTGAGCCTGGCGGGAGCATCTTCGCGCAACGATCGTGCCGCCGAACAACACTGCCCTGGTCGGGTCGTGAGAGCACAGGAGACATCAGAGGAGTCCCTTCATGGGAAAGAAATTGTACGTGGGTAATCTCTCGTACCGCATGACCGACAGCGACCTCGAGCAGCTGTTCGCCAGCCACGGCACCGTTTCGTCGGCTCAGGTCATCATGGATCGCGACACCGGGCGTTCCAAAGGGTTCGGCTTCGTCGAGATGGCGAGCGATCAAGACGCCCAGTCGGCCATCACGGCCCTCAACGGCAAAGAGATCGAAGGCCGAAGCCTGACGGTCAACGAAGCCCGTCCCAAAGAGGATCGCGGTACCGGCGGCGGCGGCGGCGGTCGCGGCGGCTACGGCGGTGGCGGCGGCGGCGGTGGTTACGGCGGTGGCGGCGGTGGTCGCGGTGGCTACGGCGGCAGCAGCGGCGGCGGTCGAGGCGGCAGTGGTGGTGGCCGTGGCGGCTACGGCGGCGGTTACTGAGTTACTGTCGGCTGAATGCTCATCCTTTTCGTCCTTCACACAGACGAACGACACCCGAGACGCGGGCTGATGGATCGATTCCCTTTCCATCAGCTCGTCCTCTTCGCCTCTTCCTTCGGCAAGTCCACCCGGAAGCACGTCCTTCCCTCGTTCCGGGACCAACCGATCTGGCCCCCATGTCCTTCGACGATCTGCTTCGACACCGCCAGCCCCAATCCCACGCCTTCCGGCTTGCTCGACACGAACGGCTCGAACAACCGCTCCGCGACTTCGCCCTCCGGTCCCGGCCCGGTATCGTACACCTCCAGGCATCTCCCCTCGATCCGCACTTCGACTTGGCCCCCTGGCCCTGCGGCCTCGATCGCGTTGCCCAGCAAGTTCACCAACACCTGACCGAGTTGGCCCGCATCCCCGATCAGCGGAAACGAGCCTTCCGCCTTCCAGCGCAACTCGATACCCGCGTGCTGACACTGCGGGAGCAACAATTCGACCGCCTCGCCGATGAGCGACACGAGGTCGCACGACTGTTGACGCGACGGCCCTGACCTGCCCAGGTCGAGGAACCGCTTGACGTGCGTCTCGAGCAGCGTCAGCTGGCGGAGCGCGACCTCGAGGGGCGTCACGTCCATCCCCGGCTCTTCATCACTGAGGTAGAGTTGGACCGCCAGCCTTGCCCCGGTCAGGCCGTTGCGGAGTTGGTGCGCCAGCCCCCCGGAGACCTGGCCGAGGAGGCGCAATCGCTCCGTCTGTTGCACGGTCTTTTGGAATTGCGCGAGCCGTTGCGCCATTTCGTTCACCGACCGCGCGAGGTCGCGGATCTCGTCGTCCCCACCCGGCATCGGCATCGGGCTGAAGTCGCCCGCGGCGATCGAGCGCGTCCGGCGCTCCAGTTCCTGGACGCGCCCGCTCAGCCGGTGGGCTTGCGCCAGGGCCAACCCCAGGGCGGCGATCCCTACACAGATCCCTAGCAGGAGGGACGGCCAGATCGCCTGACGGCGGGCGTCTCGCCAGAGCGCCTCGGGATAGAAGATAAAGAGTGTATCCCCAGCATTCGGGTGCCGACGGAGCATGGTTCCGCCGCCGAGGTAATGGATGCCATCGATCTCGACGGGCGTCTCCAAGGTCATCGATTGCCAGTCGTTCGCCACCGCCAGTTCAAGTTGCCCAGGATCGTCCGGCAATGAAGTCTGACGCGGTCCGTCTTCGGGAACGAGAAGGTATTCCGCGCCCGATAAGGGGCGTAGCTTCTGTAGAACGTCGCTCCGGAGCGGGAAATTCACGTCCTCGACGAGGAACCGTGCCGCGTCGCGCAGCCGGGCCTCGATCTGTGCCCTCGCTTGCCGCGCGGAGACGACCGCCGTGGTGACGCTGATCCCCGCCACGCCGACGAGTAGCAGCGCGACCGGCAAGAGCAGTTGGTTTCGGATGCGCCAACGCATGGGAATACTTCGGTGTATGATGCACTGTCACCCTGATTATCCGGGTTCGCCTCCTTGCCGTCCAGTGTGCCACACGTTCCACGCGATCTCAGGTGGGGCACTCATCTCGGTTATCGACGTGAGGTAGGGTGGGTCGAGCGGAGCGAGG
>JANXSH010000037.1 GCA_025356615.1 Planctomycetia bacterium
CGCTCCGCTCGACCCACCCTACGGGGATCACCAAGGACGACCCACGACACCATGTTCAAGCGTATTCTCGTCGCCAACCGTGGAGAGATCGCCCTGCGAGTCATCCGCGCCTGCCACGACCTCGGCATCGAGGCCGTCGCGGTGTACAGCGAGGCCGACCGCGATGCGCCGTACCTCGCCCTGGCCGACGACACGGTCTGCATCGGCCCCGGCCCCGCGATCGAGAGCTACCTCGTCGTCAACCGCCTCATCGCCGCCGCCGAGGTCACGAATTCCGAGGCGATCCATCCGGGCTACGGGTTCCTGAGCGAGAACGCCCGCTTCGCCGAGGTCTGCCGCGAGTCGGCGATCGAGTTCATCGGCCCGCCGCCCGAGGCGATGCTCCGTCTCGGCGACAAGAACGCGGCCCGCGCCGTCGCCCAGGAGGCCGGCGTCCCCGTCGTACCCGGCAGCAACATCCTCGAACCGGACATGGACATCGCGGGCATCGCGAAGAGCATCGGCTACCCCGTCCTCATCAAGGCGTCTGCGGGCGGTGGTGGTCGCGGCATGCGCGTCGTCCGCGAGGAGTCGGCCCTCCTCGCCTCCATCTCGTCGGCACGCCAGGAGGCCGAGTCGGCCTTCAAGGACGGCCGGGTGTACATGGAAAAGTACATCGACCGCCCGCGCCACGTCGAGGTGCAGATCCTCGGCGACCGCCAGGGGAACCTCGTCCACCTCTACGAGCGCGACTGCTCGATGCAGCGCCGCCACCAGAAACTCGTCGAGGAGTCGCCCGCGCCGCGCCTCCCCGTCGAGGTGCGCGACGCCATGTGTACCGCCGCCGTCAAACTCGCCCGCACGGTGGGCTACTACTCCGCCGGCACCTGCGAGTTCCTCGTCGATCAGGAGAATCGCTTCTACTTCATCGAGGTCAACGCCCGCATCCAGGTCGAACACCCCGTCACCGAGCTGGTAACGGGCGTCGATCTCGTCCGCGAGCAGATCCGCGTCGCCTCTGGGGAGTCGTTACGGTTCGCCCAGAAGGAGATCGTCCACCGGGGCTGCGCCATCGAGTGCCGGATCAACGCCGAAGACCCGACGCAGAACTTCCGCCCCTCGCCGGGCCTCATCACGCGCTGGCAGCCCGCCGGGGGGCCGGGCGTCCGCCTCGACACGCACGCGGTGGCGGGCTACCGAGTGCCGCCGAACTACGACTCGCTCGTCGCCAAACTCCTCGTCTTCCAGCCGACCCGCGAGGAGGCACTGGCGACGATGCGGCGCGCCCTCTCCGAGTTCGTCGTCGAGGGCATCCACACGACCATCCCGATCCACGCGCGGATCATGAACCACCCGGAGTTCATCGCCGGTCGGGGGTACACGACGTTCATCGAGCGCGAGTTGTTAGGTTGATCGGTCTCGAAAAAGATAGCGACAGGTGGGCGATAGCGGTAGGATACGAATTGGTCTTGCCGTGGATGTGAGCCGAAAAATTCAACCACAGAGGGCCGAGAAGTGGTCATCGAGTGGATGGGACCGGCTCTGACGGCGTATGGTCAGCGAAAGGATTCACCATGCTTTTTCCTCCTAGCCCCAGGCATTCATGCCGGGGAGCCCTACCGGTTGCCTCCCTCTCTACCCTTGTGTAGATATCAATGACTCAGGGGGTGAGGGGAACCGGAAGAGAGGCCGCTCGCTTCCCAGTAGTTTCAAAGAAGAAGGACTTATCCGCAGATTGCGCAGATTACGCAGATTAATGGAGAAAAGAGAGTCAAAGCCGGACTTGCCTTCTCTTCGTCTTCACCCTCTCTTCTATTCTCTTTTTTAATCTGTGTAATCTGCGCAATCTGCGGATAGTCCTTCTTCTTTGAAACTACAGTTACATCGACGCCTACGGGTTTTCTCCCCGCTCGCTGCGTTCGATACCATCATTCGTCGTCGTGCGATAGGAACGGCGGGAGGACCGTCGAGTCGAGCGGCGGGGGCTTGGAACTGCCTTCGCCTGTGCTGGAGCGGAAGATTTCTTTCACCGGCTCCGCAGGAGTCGGGGTCGGGCCAGGCTCGGAGTCGAGATGGACCTCGAAGACGACGGAGCCGACCTGGATCTGGTCGCCCTGGTGCAGGAATCGCTCCTGGTCCACCAGTTGCCCGTTGACGAGCGTGCCGTTGCGGCTCCCGAGATCACGGACACTCGCCTGATCGGTGAGGACACGCAGTAAGCAATGTTGCCGGCTGACCCAATCACTCTTGAAACGGACGTGACACTCCTCTCCCCGACCGAGGAGGTATTTCCCTGGGCCGAAGAGGAGCGACTTGCCGGCGGGTTTTCCCTGCACGAGCAGCAGTCTGATGTTCATAGGCACATCCGACAACTTTCATGAGGTGGGCGCGCCAGCCGCAATGAATCAGGTCCGGCCCATTGCGGACGTGAGGCTCTTCTCGCCGAATCTACATCGAGTATATGCTACGGGACAGGGGTAGGATGGCCAATAGCTGCCTTGTTCCCTACAAGATACACGAGCCGTCAAAGGCGGGGCCGAGTCGAGGCCCCGTCGTAGTGCCAGGGAGGATCCCCATGTTGCGTCTCGTGATCTGCCTACTCGTCTGCCTGCCCACCGCCGGATTGCGTGCCGAAGAGGCCGGGGACAAACCCGATCCCGGCGCGGCCGAGAAACTCGCCCGGAAGACGGCCTCGGCCCTCTACGACGGCATCTCCTCGACGACGCTCGAAAACGGGCTTCGGGTCTACCTCAAGCCGATCGCCTCGTCGTCTTCGGTGACGACGATGGTCGTCTACAAGGTGGGCAGCTGCGACGAGGACAAGTCGTTCACCGGCCTGTCGCACTACCTCGAACACCTCCTCTTCAAGGGGACGGCGAAGCTGAAGCCGGGTGACATCGACCGGATCACCTTCCGCGCCGGCGGCAGCAACAACGCCTACACGTCGCCGGACATGACCGCCTACCACTTCACGCTCCCCGCAGGCCGATGGAAGGCCGCCCTGGAGGTGGAGGCCGACCGCATGAGGAACGTGCGCATCGACAAGGAACACGAGTTCGACAAGGAGAAGGGGGCCGTCATCAGCGAGCTGGCTCGCAACGAGGATAAGCCCTGGGATCTGGAATACAAGGCGATCCTCCCCGTCCTCTTCGGCAAGCAGCACCCCTACGGGCACTCCGTCATCGGCGAGACGAGTCACGTCAAAGACGCGACCGAGAAGGTCATCAAGGACCACTACGACCGCTGGTATCACCCCAACAATGCCGCCCTGCTCATCGTCGGCGGGTTCGACGAGAAGGAAGCACTCGCCACGATCAAGAAGCTCTTCGCCGAGATCCCCAGCGCGAAGTTGCCCGACCGCAAGGAGGTTCCCGCCGAGGCCGCCAAGCTCCCGGCCCGGACGCAGTTCGTCTCGAAGTTCAGCCAGGCCCGGCTCATGGTCGGCTTCCAGACGATCAAGGCGGGCGACCCCGACCATGCCGCGATCACCGTCCTCGACGCGATTCTCAGCCTGGGCAAGCGTGCCAGGCTCTACACCGCGCTCATCGAAGGGGCCGCCGTCGCCTCGGAAGTCGGGTCGGACCATTCGCCGGGCCGATACCAGGGGTGGATCAACGTCACGGTCGAAGTCCTCCCCGGCAAGGACCGCGCCGACGCGGAGAAACGCCTCCTCGCCGAGCTGGCGGCCCTCCGCGATAAGCCGGTGACGGCGGACGAGTTGGCGCGCGTCAAGCGGCAACTGATCGCCAGCACGATCTTCCGCTGCGAGGGCACCAACGGCCTGGCGAACAGCATCGCCGAGGCCGTCACCCTGACCGACCTCGACTTCGTCAAGAAGTACCTGCCACGCATCCAGGAAGTCACCGCCGAGGATGTGCAGCGCGTCGCCAAGAAGTATCTCGACCCGAAACGCTCGGCGACCGTGTGGTCGATCCCCGGCGAAGAGGAGAAGACGGGGCGAGCGTCTGCACTTCGGGCCAAGACCGCCGCCCGACACACCGCAGGCCGTGCCGACGCCGTCACCGTCGGGATCGATCTGAAGAAGACGCAGCGCGTCGAACTGCCCAACGGCCTCGTCGTCTTGCTCTACGAAGACAAGCGCCTCCCTCTGTTCGAGGTGCATGCCGCGTTGCGTGCGAGCAACATCTACCAGGACGACACGAAACTCGGCGTCGCCGCCCTCATGGGGAACCTCCTCGACGAGGGGACCACGAAGAGGACCGGCGTCCAGATATCCGAGGCGATCGAGGCGGTCGGCGGGTCGCTGGCCCTCAACTCGTCGGGCGGTAACGCGCGGTCGCTGACCCCGGACCGGAAGTTGGCCCTATCCCTCTTGCTCGAGTCGATGATCGAGCCGACGTTCCCGGCGGAAGCCTTCCGCCGCTCGCACGCCCGCTTGATGGCCGAGATCACCGAAGCCGAGACGCAGTCGAATCCGCGCGCCCGACGCGAGTTCGCCCAGGCCGCCTATGGCTTGCACCCGCTGGGCCGGCCCTCCTCGGGGACGACGAAGACCGCCTTCCGCCTGACGCGGGCGGACTGCGAGGCGTTCCACAAGCTCGTCTTCCAGCCGAGCAACACCATCCTGGTACTCGCGGGCGATTTCGACGCCAAGGAGATGCTCGGCGAGGTCAAACGACTCACCGCCGACTGGAAGAACGTGCCCCTCCCCAAGCCGACCTCCGTGAAGGTGGCCCGTCCCAAGGAGTTCACGACGAAGATCCTGAGCATGCCGAAGGCGGCGCAACTCCAAATCTACATGGGCCATGCGGGCATCCGCCGCGACGACCCGGACTATTACAAGTTGCTCGTGATGGACCACATCCTCGGCACCGGGCCGGGGTTCACCGACCGCATCTCGGCCCGCCTGCGTGACCGCGAGGGACTGGCCTACACGGTGAACGCGAAGATCACGGAGTCGGCGGGGTCGGAGCCGGGGCTGTTCGTGTGTTACATCGGCACGGACAACCAGAACTTCGCCAAAGTGAAGAAGCTCTTCCTGGAGGAGTTGAACCGCATCCGCGACACGAAGGCGACCGCCGTCGAGCTGGCCGACGCCAAGGCGTACCTCATCGGCAGCCAAATGCTGCAATACGGCACCGTCGGCGGCATCGCCTCCCAGCTGCTCTCGATCGAGCGATACAAGCTCGGCCTGGACTACGTCGAGGACTACCAGAAGGCGATCAAGGCGGTGTCGCTGGAGGACATCCAGAACGTCGCGAAGAAGCACCTCGACCCGGCCCGAATGTACCTCATCGCCGCGGGGGCGGTGGACGAGAAGGGGGAACCGCTGGGGAAGGACGGGAAGAAGGAATAGGAAAGAGAGGCCATTCATGCCCGCGTCCGTTTTCTACCCACCCACGATCGAATCCGTGGGTGGGCCAGTCCTCTTCCTGGCCGGCCCCATTCAGGGTGCCTCGGACTGGCAGAGCGAGGCGATCGGGTTGTTGAGAGAAATGGCCCCCGGTCTCCACATCGCCTGCCCCCGGCGCGACTCGGCCGATGGCACCTTCGACTATGATCGCCAGGTGGATTGGGAAACGAACTATTTGCGCCTCTCCGCCGAGCGAGGCGTAATCTTGTTTTGGCTCGCTCGGGAGGTTGTTTCCGTCCCAGGCAGAGCCTACGCGCAGACGAGCCGATTCGAACTTGCAGAGTGGAAGGTCCGACACGAGCGGGACGGCGCGCGGCTGGTGGTCGGCATCGAAGATGGCTTCAGCGGCGCGCGCTACATCCGCAAGCGCTTCACCCAGGATTGCCCATCCGTTCCGCTCCTCGGATCTCTGGAGGAAACCTGTAGGTCGGCCGTCGAACGAATTCCGAGATGAAGCGGGCCGGGAGCGGTGC
>JANXSH010000074.1 GCA_025356615.1 Planctomycetia bacterium
CGGGGGCGGCACCGCAGGCCCGATCGCGACGCGCTGGGAGGTGGACACCTGGCCGACTTTGTTCCTGATCGACGCCAAGGGCGTCGTCCGCTCGATCTACGAGGGTTGGCCCGATGCCAAAGCCCTCGACACGGAGATCGACAAACTCCTCGCCGAAGCCGCCAAGAAGAAGAATTAGCCACAGATCAACACAGATAAGAGAATTCAGTCGAATTCCTCTTCTCATTCTTGTATTTATCTGAGTTCGACTGTGTTCAACTGTGGCTAATCTCGAATCTGTCTACTCCCCGCAGGCTTCTTCCAGCACGTCCTCGGCGACGTAGATCGGCACGTTCGCGGTCACGGCAAGCGCGATGGCGTCGCTCGGTCGGCAATCGACTTCGACGATTTCGCCGTTCATGCGAATGCGAAGTTTGGCATAATAGGTGTGGTCGCGCAACTCTCTGATGTAGATGTCGCGCAACTCGCCGCCCAGACTATCGACGACGTTGACGACGAGATCATGGGTCAGGGGGCGGGGCGAGGGGAGTTTCTTGACACGCCGATCGATGCTCGTGGCCTCGAAAATCCCGATCATGATCGAGAAACTTCGCTCCCCATCGACCTCGCGGAGCAAAATAATCTGCTGCTCATGGATCTCGCTGATGATGATCCGTCTAAGATCCATCTGCACGGGCACGATGGCACCTCTCCTTCGACTCGGGGTGCAATGCTCCACCGTTGACGATTATAGTGGTTGTGCCCGAAGCGGGTCAAGCAAGAGCCGCCCTGTTGCTCAGGATAGGTACGTTTGTACCCGCACCATCCCCAGGGCTGTTGCTTGTTTCCGTAACTCGTTGGCCGTCGGACGGAAATCGAGAAAAGTCGCACCATCGATCTTGGACTTACGGAAACAAGCAACAGCCCTGGCACCATCCCTCCCCGATCGCGCGGATTCGTGTGCAAGACATTGCTCTCTCGTAAGAGAAGGGCTATAGTTGTGTAGTGGGACGATTCGGTCGGCTCCCCCTGCGCGCGAGGCGACAGATCTGAAAGACGAGGTGGCCTCATGGCCTTGGCGTTGAACATCGGCAAATGCTCGTTGCTCGGCAACTACCGGGAAAACAACGAAGACTCGATCGACGTGAAGACGTTCCCCGACATGACCGTCTGCCTCGTCGCCGACGGCATGGGTGGCCAGGCGGCAGGCGAGGTCGCCAGCAAGCGGGCCGTAGAGATCGTACCGCGCGAGTTGAAGAAGCACCTCAACACCTCGATGGGCAACGACGAGACCAAGAACGTCGTCCGCCGTTCCATCGTTCAGGCCAACGAAGAAATCATGGCGATGGCCGCCCTCGACCGCGAGCTGAAGAACATGGGCACCACGATCGTGGGAACCCTGTGGCGCAAAGGCTCCTCCATCCTCTACGTCGCCGGCATGGGCGACAGCCGGGTCTACCAGATCCGTGGCCGAAAGATCGAGCAACTCACCGTCGATCACTCCATCGCCCAGGCGCTCGTCGAGGCCAAGACGATCAGCGCCGCAGAAGCCCGCACTCACCGCTACCGCAACGTCCTGTGGAAATACCTCGGGTCGCAAGAAGTCGGCGAAGGCCCCGAGGTGAAGATCGTCCCCCTCCAGGCCGCCGACCGATTCCTCCTTTGCTCGGACGGTCTTTCCGGCTCCGTCCCCGACGAGCAAATCATGACCTACCTCAAGGAAAAGACCGACGTGCAGGAGTGCGCCGACGGCATCTGTCAGCTCGCCCTCGACCAGGGCAGCCGCGACAACATCTCGGCCATCGTCATCGAGGTGATCGAGGTGAAGTGAGGCCGCGCGGCGGGGCGCGGTCTCCGGCAATCCTACGAGGCGGAAACAGGAGCGACGGACCGTTCCAGCTGACCATCGCACCTATTTCCAGCCGTCTCAAATATACGTCGCATTCGCCGGCGTGGTGAGCAACTCCGGTATCGCCACATGGTCCGGCAGCGTCGCGATGAACACGACGGCGGCGGCCACGTCCTCGGGTTGGAGCATGGCCTGCTTGCGCTCCTCGCTGACCGGCTCGGGACGGACCTCGAGGATGGGGGTGTTCACCTCGCCGGGGTAGATGCTCGAGAGGCGAATCCCGTTGCCCTTCTCCTCGGCGGCGATGCCCATCGCCATGCCGCGCAGGCCGAACTTGGCGGCGATGTAGCCGACTCCGCCGAGCGGATTGGCCCGCTTGCCGGCGATCGAGTTGACCGTGATGATGAGGCCGGACTTGCGGGCGCGCATCTGGGGCAAGACCGCGTGCGTGCAGAAGAACGCCCCGTCGAGGTTCGCCGAGACCAGGTCGTGCCACGACTCCGGCGTTAGTTCGCTGAACAGACGGTCCTTGATGTTGAGGCCCGCGTTATTGACGAGGATGTCGATCCGGCCGAGTTTCGCGATCACGCCCTCGACGAGCTTTTTGACCTGGGTGGGGTCCGTCAGGTCGGCGGCGTGGCTGAAGACCTTGGCACCGGGGCCACACGAATTCACCGCGTCGGCCAACTTCTTCTCGTTCCGCCCTGTGATGGCGACCTCGGCCCCTTCGGCGAGCAAGGCCCGCGCCGTGGCTAGTCCGATGCCGCTGCCGCCGCCCGTCACGAGGATCTTCTTGCCGGTCAACCTGCTCATTCTCTGCCTTTCAGGAGGGATTGCTCAACACCAGGGCGATCGACCCCGCCGCCAGGGCGATGCCGACGCATACTAGCCCCACGAGGAGCCAGAGTCCGCCGCGCCAGGAACCCCTGGGCTGCCGATAGACCTCCATCTCGACCATCGCGACGGGGGCGGACGACGCATGGAAACTCAACTGATCCAGGTCGCCGACTTCCAAGGGCATTTGGGAGGTGTGGAAGTCGGTCGCGAAGGTCGAGGCCGGTAGGGGCGGCGGCGGGCTTCGATGCGGGCGTGGAGACCGCGCCGCATCGTCCGAACGCAGGCGCACGACAGCCTGGCACACCGGGCATCGGACCTTGTAGCCCTGCGCGGTGCGCTCGAAGCGAAGGATCGTCCCACATTGGCACCGTCCACGTCGTGACATGGATCACCTTTCGAGGAGGAAGAGTTGCTTTCACTATAGCCGCTCCCCGAACAGATGCAAGCTTCCCCTTGCTCCTGGGGGGATGGTTTCCGTAACAAGAGCTAGAGAGGTTCACGATCCTCGCCCCGAGAGAACGAGCATGTCCTTCACTCCCAGCCACCTGTTCTTCGACGATGTCGAGGTAGGGCAGCAATGGCGGTCGCTCGGACGCACCATCACCGAGGCCGACATCGTCAACTTCGCCGGACTGTCAGGTGACTTCAACCCGATCCACATCGACCACGCCTTCGCGAAGACGACCCCGTTCCGCAGGCCCATCGCCCACGGACTGCTCGTGTTCGCGGTCGGCTCCGGCCTGGGCCTGAACGCCCCGCCGATGCGGACGATGGCCTTGCTGGCCATCCGAGATTGGCAGTTCCGCGACCCGGTCTTCCCCGGCGATACGGTCTACGTCGTCAGCAAGGTCGTCGATAAACAGCCCCGCGCCCGTGGACGGCGAGCCGAGGTCACCTGGCACAGGCAAGTCTTCAACCAAGACGGCAAAGTCATCATGGAGGGGAGTACCGTGACACTCGTCGAAGGCCGTGCGGCCATCCGCCCCCCTCAGAGCCAACCAGGCGAATCAGCCGGGACCGAAGAGGCGTAGGGCGGGCCGAGCGACTGTCGTTTATACACAAGTCAAATCGATCCGGGACGCAGAGCGTCCGCAGGGCGTTCCCACGCTCTGCGTGGGAACGAGATCGACGCGGAGCGTGGGAACGCGAAGGGATGGTTTCTTTACTCGTTTCTCGTTC
>JANXSH010000079.1 GCA_025356615.1 Planctomycetia bacterium
CCCCGCGCACCTTCGCAACGTAGGAGCCGACGGAGGGATACTTTTGCGGCAAACTGACGGACGTGGACCCGAAGCGGCCCGTGAGCATCCAGTGGGCACCGGCGAAGTGGTCGCCGGTGTCATGGTGCAGCGAGCGGACGAAGAGCATCTTGTCGGCGTGCCGGGCGTGTTCCGGCAGCATCTCGCTGAGGCGGATGCCCGGCACCTTGGTGTTGATGGCCGCGAAGGGGCCGCGATACTCGGTGGGGGCCTCGGGCTTGGGGTCGTAGGTCTCGAGTTGACTAGGCCCGCCGTCGAGCCAGATCAAAATGCACGCCGTGTCCTTCGAGCCGGTCGCCGCCTCCGCCCGGTGGCGCAACAGCCCCGGCAGGGTCAGGCCCGCGAGTCCGAGGAAGCCGGCCTTCAGCGCGGCGCGCCGGGTCGCTCCCTCACAGTTGCGGGCGGGAGTTCCTTCGTGGAACGCGAGCATGGTGTTCGTCCTCCGAAGCGGGCCAGGGTCACAGATGTAGTGTACTGAGTCGGCAACGACCATGCCAACGTTTTCGGCGACTGTTCGAGTTCAGTGTCCCTCGTCGCAGTCCGTCGGCCTCGCGGAATGGCTCTGGACGTTCCGCAATGCGATTGATACAACAAGGGGACAACGGTGTCCTCAATCAGATCCTTCTCGAGGAACCCATCATGCGAAAACTCGCCGAGATCCTCGGGGCCAGTATACCGGGGCTGCTACTCTGTATCCTTGCGGGGCTGGCGCTCGGCAGTGGGGGCTTCGCCTTCTACTACGGCGAGGGGCTGTCTTACATGAGCAGCGACCCGAAGACGTGCGTGAATTGTCACATCATGCGCGACCAATACGACGGCTGGACGAAGGCCAGTCATCATGCCGTGGCAGGCTGCAACGACTGCCACACGCCGCACGACTTCTTCGGCAAGTATTGGACGAAGGCGGAGAACGGGTTCTGGCACTCCAAGGGGTTCACGCTGCAAGACTTTCACGAGCCGATCCGCATCCGGCCCAAGAACAGCCGGGTTCTCCAGGCCAGTTGCGTCCACTGCCATCAGGATCTCGTCGAGGGCATCTTGGGTCATGGGGCGGAGGACGATGGGACGGTGAATTGCGTCCGCTGCCACGCTTCGGTCGGGCACGGGCCGACCCGTTGAGGTTCCCTTTCCGAGGAGGATTCGACCATGTCCGAGACCGTTGCTGCTCCCCGCCGAGCCTGGAAGGTGTACCTCCTCACGGTCGTCGTGATGGCCGTCCTCACCGCACTGGTCCTGGCGCTGATCTTGAACATCTTCGAGCGGAAGCGGGAGGCCAAGGAGAGTTTCGTCAAGCTGGTCGAGATGGACGAGGACACCATCGACCCGGAAGTCTGGCGGCAGAACTTCCCGCGTGAGTACGACGGCTACGCCCGCACGTCCGAGAACACCAACCGCCGACACGGCGGGAGCGAGGCGGTGTCCCGACTCGACGAAGACCCCCGGCTGCGGCGGATCTTCGCCGGGTATGCGTTCAGCGTCGATTTCCGCGAGCGGCGCGGCCACGCCTTCATGCTCGAGGACCAGGACAATACCGAGCGCGTGACGAAGTTCAAACAGCCGGGGGCGTGCCTGCACTGCCATGCGTCGATCATCCCGGCCTACCGCAAGGCGGGCGACGGCGACGTGATGAAGGGGTTCGAGAAGGTCTGCGGTATGCCGTTGGCCGACGCCCGCAAACTCGTCGATCACCCGGTCTCCTGCATCGACTGCCACGACCCGAAGACGATCGCGTTGCGCGTCACCCGACCGGGATTTCTCAACGGGATCAAGGAACTGGCGAAGAGCAGCGACCCGCTCCCCCACCTGCCGAGCATCGAGAGCTGGCGCAAGGGGAAGAAGGACAAGGACTACGACCCGAACGTCCTGGCGTCGCGCCAGGAGATGCGCAGTTTCGTCTGCGGCCAGTGTCACGTCGAATACTACTTCAAACCCGAGGGGAAGATCGTCACCTACCCCTGGCACAAGGGGTTGAAGGTGGAGCAGATCGAAAGCTACTACGACGAGATCGGGTTCAAGGATTACGAACACGGCGAGACGAAGGCACCGATCCTCAAGGCGCAGCACCCGGAGTTCGAGATGTGGAACCAGGGCATCCACGCCCGGAGCGGCGTGTCGTGCGCCGACTGTCACATGCCCTACAAGCGCGAGGGGGCCGTCAAGGTGAGCGACCACCAGGTCCGCAGCCCGCTGCTCATGGTGTCGCGCGCGTGCCAGACGTGCCACCGCTACCCCGAGAAGGAGATCCTCGCGCGAGCCGAGGCCATCCAGACGCGGACGAAGGCGCTCATGGATCGCGGCGAGGACGCACTGCTCCAGTTGTTCGACACGATCAAGGAGGCGCGGGACCGGGGCGTGCCGGCGAACAAGTTGAAGGAGGCCCAGGCGTTGCACCGGAAGGCGCAATGGCGGATCGACTTCGTCAACGCCGAGAACTCGCTGGGCTTCCATGCCCCCCAGGAGGCAGCGCGCATCCTGGCGGAGGGGATCGACTACGCCCGGCAAGGGCAAATCAGCGGACTGAAACAGGTTCCCTGATGTCGAGACCTGGCATCGGGGGCGGCATTCCGTACCCTGTTTTGGGCGGATCCACACCCCTTGCCTGTCTCACCCCGATTTCTAATTTCGGGATCGGACGGGCGAACTTTTTCGGCATGGTTCGAGAAGACGGCGATGAGGGAAGCGGAGGTAGGCCCCGCGAGCCGAGCGGGGCTGGTCCGGCTCGGCTCGCCGGACCTACTCCTGTTACCATCCCCTTTTTCGGCTATCAGCCATTCGGTTTCTGGCTGATAGCTGATAGCTATTCGAACGACTCCCAATCGACGCGCGGGGCGTCGGCCCAGAGATCCTCGAGGGCGTAGTATTCGCGCGTCGCCGGGTTGAAGACGTGTACCATCACGTCCCCGTAGTCCTGCACGACCCAGGAACTGGCCTGGTAGCCTTCGATGGACAGCCGACGATCGCCCACGTCCCGGAGGGCGGCATCGACTTCTTCACTGATCGTATGGATTTGCCGGCGACTACTGCCGGTGGAGAGGACGAAAAAGTCGTACAGGGGAGTGATCTTGCGCATGTCGAGGACGACGATGTCGCGGGCCTTGTTGTCCAGGGCCACGCGGGCGCAGATGCGGGCACGATCCAGAGAGGGCAGGATGAACTGTCCCGTCGTTGCGAGCGTCAAAGGACCTCCTTCCGGTGTCGTGTTCCAGGACGAGAGGCCGGCCATGCGCGAGATGAGGTCGAAGGGGAGATCGGCTTCACCGTCGCAGGTCACCTCCAAGCCGGACCGAACCGGTCCCAGATCGAACAGTTGCAGGTCGGGGGCCGACACGGCCCCTTCCGACTCCGGACCCCGAAGGGTCCGAGAGTTATTCTCTATTATCATCACGTCCTCTTTGTGCGTAGTCAAGCGGTCCGATGCGATCCGAGAGCAAGAAGTCTGCATGGCGCGGGCATTCTCCTCGTTCTCGATAGATTCGGAACGTCGTGGTCAACCCTTAGTGTACGGACAATGGCGGCGCGGCAAGGTTCACACCAGACTTACCGGGACGGATTCTGCTCTGGCGTGCCGTGCGAAGGGAGGCTATAGAGCGTCTCTTCAGAGGCACATATCGCTATTCTCGAGTTCGCGAACGCGATAGCCCATTCGTCCCTTCAGGACAGGAGCAGGACCAATCATGCGCAAAGTGTTCTGGTGTAGTCTCGCCGGCGGAATCATGCTGCTCGGCGGTGTAATCACGACCGCGCACTTCGCGGCGCGGAACCCGGAGTCGCTCGCGGGCCGGGCCGTCCTCACCGCAGGGCGGATCGCCATCGGGACCAGCCCGGTGAGCGTCCTGAGTTCCACGATTACTCACCTCGAGAAGAGCCAGCCCGCGTGCGAAGAAGCTCCGGTCGGCGGCGAAGAACACGCCGAGCCAGCGGAGAGGTCCGAGCCTCTGGGGGCGATCGTCATCCCCGACAACGAGCCGGTGGCCCTGCACCCGGAAATCGGGCAGGCCTTCGACCACCTCGTCCGGGTCGGTCATGACGACGCCGTCGAGATCCTCGTCGGGGATTCGCCCGAGTGTCCGCTCACCATGCCCCTGTGCGACCAGGAGGGGTGCGAGAAACTCGGCATGCCATGCAGCGAGGGCGATTTCGAGGAGCAGGAAGAGGCCGGGACCGGCTCGACCGGGGCCGTCGAGAAGCTGTTCCGCCTGTTCGAGAAGTCTGTGAAGAAGACCGGCGCGGGCGAGATCGACCCGGTCATGCCGGCGACCAAGAAGCCCGAGTGCCGTGAGGACGCCCACCGTCACGACCACCATTCCGGCTGTCCCTACACGGGCCACGGCTCGATGTACTGCCCCGTCGGGTCGTACAATCACCCGACGCCCGCCACGACGCCCGCCCCGCTGACCCAGCCTGGAGCCGAAGAGACGAACGAGCCGACCAAGCCCGAGCAGCACTCGTCGGCCCTCGGGGCGATTCGCCGCTTCACCACTCGCGGCGTCGAAGACACCGATCCGGCCCACGCGGAGATCGACACGATGGAGTACCGAATCGAGGACGGCCAGCTCTACGACTTCGGCCCCGGCGCGATGTAATTGGTTCGGGCGAGCGGGGCGCTCCACGCAAGCGGGCCTAAAACTTCCGGGAGCGCTTACGTTGC
>JANXSH010000096.1 GCA_025356615.1 Planctomycetia bacterium
TCTTCACCCACGAGTCGTTCCCCAAGGTGTACACCGCCGGGCTAGTCCTCATGGGGCCGGCCCACGTCGAGAAGGCACCCGTGATCTCGGAAGAGGAAACTCATACTCTGGATCCCCCTCTATGGCTCGGCTGGCATCTGATGATCCTGGGTGGGACGACGACGCTCGTCCTGCTCTTGCTCCAGGTCGATTCGTTCCGTCGGCGCTGCTGGAGGGCCGTGCGGATGCTGTGGTACGGACTGATCGGCACCTGGTACGCGGCGAAGCACCTCTTGCCCCTGGAGACACTCCGTCAACTCGCCAAATCGTG
The DNA here is from genome assembly GCA_025356615.1 of Planctomycetia bacterium. Lineage (GTDB taxonomy): Bacteria > Planctomycetota > Planctomycetia > Gemmatales > Gemmataceae > JANXSH01. The sequence goes on from JANXSH010000096.1 coordinate 311, forward strand.
GGTGTTCAAGCTGTTCTCCTGGTACGTCTTCAAGCCCTCGGTGCTGACCGCCCTCGTCTTCCTTCTCTGGCCGAGCGAACTCATGAGCTGGTACGGACTGGGGGCGACCTACGTCGTCCTCACCCTCCTACTGAACTCGCGCGTCGGTCGGTCGGCGATCGAGGGGTTCGAGGATAGCCTCGCCCGGTTCGGCGAGGTCATCCGGGGCGGGCTGGTGCCGGGCCTGATCCGCTTCATCGTGTACGCCTTCAAGCAGGTCGTCGAGGGGATCGAATACACGCTGTTCGTCGTGGACGAGTGGCTCCGGTTTCGCGGGGGCGACAGCCGATGGTCGCTCGTGATTCGGACCGTGGTGGGCCTGCTCTGGGCACCGATCTCCTTCCTCGTGCGCTTCTTCATGATCGTCCTCATCGAGCCTGGATACAACCCCCTCAAGGCTCCCGTCTCCCTGCTCGCCGCCAAGGTCATGGCACCGCTAACCATCAAGCTCATGTACGAACAGGTTCCTGCACTCGTCAAGGAATGGCCGACGCCGCTCAGCCAGATCGCCGGGGCCGTCCTCGTCGCCATCATCTGGCACCTGTGCGACGTGTTCGGATTCCTCTACTGGGAGATGAAGGAGAATTGGGCGCTGTACCGCTCCAACCGCGGCCAGCTCATCCAGCCCGCAGGCATCGGGGCACACAACGAGACGATGCGCGGCCTGCTCGTGCCGGGATTTCACTCGGGGACGGTGCCCCACCTGTTCGCCCGACTCCGAAGCGCGGAGAAGGTCGCCACGAAGACCCTCAACTGGAACCCCGCGCGCGTCCACCGGCAGAATCTCGAGGAACTGGCGTCCGCGCTCGAGCATTTCGTCACGCGCGAGATGGTGGCCCTCCTCCTCCAACACCCCACCTGGCAGGGGAAGAAGATCGACATCGGCCCGGTCCGCCTCGCCACGAACCGCATCCGCCTCGAACTCGGCCACGAGGACCATCCCGCCCACCCCGTCGAGATCGAAATCGCGTACCAAAACGGCTGGATCCTCGCCTCCGTCCGCTCCGTCGGGTGGCTCGAAACTCTGGAGCCTGCCGCGGTACGGGTCTTCGCGATTTGCCTGGCCTACCTCTACCGCCGCTCCAACGTCGATCTCGTCCGCGAACAGATCCTGGCCCAACTCGACGTGCCTTCGTCTTCGGTCCAATTGACCAGCGAAGGGCTTCTGGTCCGGTCGTCCGCGAGCGTAGACACGGCGATCGACCTCCGCGAACTCATGGACGACCCGACGCGCGGCGAGGAAGTCCGCCGCCTCGTCTTCAGCGAGACCCCGATCCGGTGGGTCGATTGGACCGACGCCTGGCACCAAGGCGGCGGCTCGCGCCACGTCGCCGCAGTCGTCGAGCTGGCCGAGTCGCTCCTTCGGATTCCCCGGCAGCGTGTCCCCCTCGCCTTGGTGGAGACGGCACCCCTCGCGAATGGCGAGCCTGCGGTAGAGGGCATCATCACGGCGAACGAGCCGGCGTGAGGCTTCCGGCCTCCTCAATCCGCGCCGCCGTCAACGGGCGACATGAAGCCCGACGCGCAAGCGAGGAGAGGAGTCGCACTTGCTCTGCGGTGGCCGCTTTCCCTTGCTTGCGCGTCGGGCTTGCTCGTCTCACCTCTTCCCACGAGCCGGCGTGACGCTTCCGGCTTCCCCAATCCGTCACGCCGGCTGTATCGTCTTGATAGATGATCCGTTCGCGTGTCCATCCCCGCAGGGAGATATTTCGATGTCGAAGATGTTCCACGTTGCGATGTCGGCGGCGCTCGTCGCCCTGGCCGGACTCGCGTTGCCCGCCGTGTCGGCGGACAAGCCCGCCCCCGCCAAGAAGCCGAAGGTCGAGGTGGTGTTCTGCCTCGACACGACGGGCAGCATGGGCGGCCTCATCGACGGGGCCAAGGCCAAGGTCTGGGCCATCTGCAACCAGATCGCCGGCGGCAAGCCGACGCCCGACCTCAAGGTCGGCCTCGTCGCCTACCGCGACAAGGGCGACGACTACGTCACGAAGGTCGTCGATCTGACCGACGACCTCGACAAGGTTCACGCGCAACTCAAGACGTTCCAGGCCGCCGGCGGCGGCGACACGCCCGAGCACGTCAACAAGGCGCTCGAGGACGCCGTCCACAAGATCAAGTGGAGCGACGACAAGAAGACGCTCAAGATCATCTTCCTCGTCGGCGACGCCCCGCCGCACATGGATTACACGGACGACGTGAAGTACCCGATCACCTGCAAGAAGGCGGTCGAGAAGAACATCATCATCAACACCATCCAGTGCGGCACCGACGCGGACTGCACGAAGTCATGGAAGGACATCGCCGCCAAGTCCGAGGGCAGCTTCGCCGCGATCCCCCAGGACGGCGGAGTCGTCGCCATCGCGACCCCCTACGATGCACGGCTCGCCAAGATCAACAGCGACTTGGCCGACACGACGCTCGCCTTCGGCACCGTGAAGGTGCGACGCGCCGCCGAGATGTCGAAGGACGCCGCGAAGCGACTGGAGCCGGGAGCGGCCGCCGATCGGGCCGGCTTCGCGGGCAAGTCCGGCGGCGGCGGCGCTGCCCCGAAGGCACGTGCTGCAGGCGGTCCCGGTGCGGCCCGAGGCGGCGACCTGGTCGAGGCGGTCCGCGAGAAGAAGGTCGATCTGGCGAAACTCAAGGACGACGAGCTACCCGACGAGATTCGCAAACTGAAGACCACGAAGGAGCGCGAGGAGTATGTCAAGAAGGTCGAGACGAATCGGGTGAAGCTCCAGAAGGAAGCCCTCGACCTCGACAAGAAGCGCGGCACGCACATCGCCGATGAGATGAAGAAGAAGGGCAAGGGCAAGGACAGCTTCGACAACAGCGTCCTCGAGATGCTCCGCAAGCAGGCGAAGAAGTACGACATCGGGTATTGATTCGCCAGGAGCATGCGATAACGAGCCGGAAGCGGTAGCGACGGATTCCTACGCCCCTGAATCCGTCGCCAACGCTTCCGGCTCGTGGCACAATTTATGTCTTCCCTCTGGCGGAGCGGGGCCATCTGCGGCACAATGATACCCATGCTCATACTCCGATCGGGAGGATCGCCGTGTTGCGCTGTGTTCAGTGTTCGCGCCCCAATCCAGACGGATCGCTCTACTGCTGCTTCGACGGCCGCTCCCTCGGGGCGATTGCCGCGAAGCCGGCCACGGTGGGACGATTCGCGATGCCCTTCGTGTTCCTTTTGGGGAAGGCGTGCGGGACGTTCGACGAACTCGCCCGCGCCTGCCTCGAGGACTGGCCGACGGCGCTTCGCCTCCTGGGCGACGGGACGTACATCGGCTTCTTCAATCGGATCGGGCGGCTCGACCTGGCGTCCCTGGCCCGACAGGCAGCGACGTTCCCCGATGCCGACGCCGGCCTCGACGAGATGCTACGCTCCTGGCCGACCGAGTCGATCGCCCCGGCCCGGCTGCACATCGATCAGACGAGACTGGACATCGGACGAGTCGGGGTCGGCCAGCGGGGCGAGTGGCGCTTGCGTCTGAAGAATGAAGGCATGGGGTTATTGCGCGGCACGATCCGCAGCGATGTACCCTGGCTCAGCGTCGGCGATGGAGCCGGAGGGTCGTCGCGGTACTTCGGGTGCCTCGATTCGACGACTCTTCCGATCCGATTGGTCGGTAGTGCCTTGCGGGCCTCGACGCAGCGCATGGTGGGGCGAATAACGGTCGCCTCGAACGGCGGCGAGTCCGTCGTCGAGGTCATCGCCCAGGTGCCACCCATCCCCTTCCGCGAGGGGACGCTCGCAGGTTCGACGACGCCACGCCAGATCGCCGAGAAGGCGAAGGCGAACCCGCGCGAGGCCGCGACGCTGTTCAGCGGCGGCGCGGTCGCACGCTGGTACGCGGCCAACGGATGGACCTACCCCGTCGAGGGTGAGTCCGTCGATGGCCTCGCCGCCGTCCAGCAGTTCTTCGACGCCCTGGGGCTGTCCGCACCGCCCCGACTCGTTCTGAGCGAGCAGACACTTTCGATCGCCGGGGCGGTGGGAAGCGCGATCTCGCACACCGTCCGCCTCTCGACTACCGAGAAGCGCCCCGTCTACGCGCGGGCCGTCAGCGATCAGCCGTGGCTCTCGGTGCGGGGCGTCCGACTCGAAGGCGGCACCGCCCACATCGACCTCGGCGTATCCTCCGTGCCCGACCGCGCGAGGCAGACGCTCCGGGCGAACGTGACCATCCACGCCAACGCTCGACAAAAGTTCGTCGTGCCCGTCCGGTTGCGCGTCGATCCCGCCCCCCTCGTCGCGGGCAACCTCGACTGGTTGCCGCAGGTTCCGGTGAAGGCAGCGCCTCCGGTCGTAGCCCCGCCACCAGGGCCGCCGGTGTGGGCTCCTTTGAATCGCACGCCGGTAGTGAGTCCGCCGCCCCTGGAAGCATCGCCCGTCGCCCTGTCCCCCGCGAAGCGTCCGATCTCGGCTGGACGCCTGTGGTTGCTCGCGATCCAGATTTGTTTCGTCGCCCTCCTCATGGTGGTCGGCACCCTGATTGCCGTCGTGTCTTCGGGAACTCCGAAGCAGGTCGCCGAGACGACCCCCGTCGTCTCGATCTCCCGAAAGATCGACACCTCCTCTTCCGACGCCGTCGTACCCTCGGACGAGTTGCCCCCCGTGAAGCCGCCCGTCCGTGTGACGAAACCGCCCATCGGCATTCGCCCGCGCGACGGGAACAAAGCCCCGATCCTGTTACCGGAGATCGAGTCGCGCGAGGTCGAAGTGGTCTTCTGCATCGACACGACCGGCAGTATGGGCGGCCTGTTGGCCGGCGCGAAGAAGAAGATATGGGCCATCTGCAATCAAATCGCCGGCGGCAGGCCGACGCCCGCGCTGCGCGTCGGCCTCGTCGCCTACAAGGACAAGGGCGACGACTACGTCACCAAGGTGACAGACCTCAGCCGGGATCTCGACTCGATCCACACCGAACTCGAGAGCCTCCAGGCGGGGGGCGGCGGCGACATCCCGGAGAGCGTCAACCAGGCACTCGACGACGCCGTCAACAAGATATCCTGGGCCAAGGACAAGCGGACGCTCAAGATCATCTTCCTCGTCGGGGACGCGCCGCCGCACATGGACTACACCGACGACGTGAAGTACCCCGTCACCTGCAAGAAGGCTCTCGACCGGGGCATTTATATCAACTCGATCCAGTGCGGCGACGACGCCGACTGTACGCGCTACTGGAAGGACATCGCCGAGAAATCGGGAGGCGAATACGTCGCCATCGCTCTCACCGGCGGGGTCGTCACGGTGACGACGGTCCACGACGCGAAACTCATCGCACTGGGAAAGAAGCTCTTCGACTCCGCGTTGATCTACGGCAACCTCGACGAGAAGCGGCGCGGCGGCGCGATGGTCGCGGCGGCGAAGGGCCTCTCCGGCCCGACCGGCGCGGACCGCGTCGCCTTCGCGGCCAAGAGCAGGCGGATCGGCCCGTTCGACCTCATCGACGCGATGCGAAAGCGAAAGGTGAAGCTCGAGGACATCCCCGAGGCCGAGTTGCCCGCCGCGCTGAAAGACCTCACCGCAGAGGAGCGGCGGGACTTCGTCGAGAAGGTGATTCGCGAGCGAACGGGCCTCTACGCCGACGCGGTCGAACTCGAGAAGAAGCGCGCCGAGGCGATGGCGACGGACCTCGGCAAGCGAGCCGGTGGCAAGGACGGCTTCGACACGAAAGTGCTGGAGATCCTGCGGAAACAGGCCAAGAAGTTCGACATCTCCTACTGACGGAGTCGGCCATGCTGCTGGGATTGCTCACCGACATCCACGAGGCGGTCGAGCCGCTCCGAGAGGCGCTGGGGCTGTTCGAGCGGCACGGCGTCGAGGAAGTCGTCTTCCTCGGGGACATCTGCCGGATGCACCTCCGGTTGGAGGAGACGGTCGAGCTGTTGCACCGGGCGCGCGCCGTCGGCGTCTGGGGCAACCACGACCTCGGCCTGTGCCGCGAAATCACCGACGACGTTCGCCGACGATTCTCGCCGTCGATCCTCGACTTCACGAAGACCCTCCAGGCGACCTATGTCCGCGAAAATTGTCTGTTCACCCACGTCGAACCGTGGCTCGACACGAACGACATCACGCAGTTGTGGTATTTCGAGCCGCCGCCCCAGACTCGGGAGGATTTCGCGCGGAGTTTCGACGCCGTGCCGCAGCGCGTCCTCTTCAGCGGGCACGTCCACCGCTGGACCCTGGCAACGCCCGAGGGGATCCACGATTGGGCCGGAGAAGCCCCGATCCGACTCGCGCCGCCGGGCCGATACTTCGTCACCATCGGCGCGGTCGTCGCGGGTCACGCGGCGGTCTTCGACACGACCACCGGCGACCTGATCCCGCTACGAATGGCCACGCTCGACGAGGACGAGTAAGGTGAGGGAGGCCCCTGCCGTGACCCTCGCCTCGTCCTCACGCACCTCTGCGGACCGATTACAGGCTATCCCCGCGAGAACAAGGCCGCGACGGGGACGCGGAAGCCGGGGAGTTCCGGCTCGGCGGTCAACTCCTGGGTGACTTCGAGCGTCTGGGGTGGAACGTCTTTTCTCCTGACGCGAACGGTCTGGTCATACGGATCGACGATCCAGATGATTTCGACGCCCGCCGAGAGGAGTATCTTGACGCGGTCACTGACGAATCCCATTGTGTCATGCGGGGATAACACCTCGACAGCGAGGATCGGGACACACTCTAAGAGTGCTGCATCCGACGACTCTGCCACGAGGGCCGAATCGATGTAGGCCACATCCAATCCGACGATGTTGCCGGACTCTCCCGGTAAGCGAAACCCTACATTTCCATCGACGATTTCACCGCGTGGGGACGGTTGTGTATCCAGCCAGTTGCCCAGAAGTTGACTGATCCTCGCTGTCGCGCGGCCGTGCATTGGGTCGCGAACGGTCATGCCATGCTTCTCGACGACGAAATCCCACACTTCCCCGTTGACGAGCCATCGCTCCACCCCGTCATCCGGCAGGGCGAGGAACTCGGACTCCGTAATGGTCGCCTTCGTCTTCCGGGCCATCGCTTCGACTCCGTTCAGGTGGTGACGCATCGTTACGCGCGACCATCTACAGCCTTCATGAAACTCTCGAAGAACCAGGTGATGCAAGGCAGCAATTCTGATTGGCTGCATTGGTATTTCGCAATTCGACCGAACCACTCGAACGAACCGATGTTAAAC
>JANXSH010000227.1 GCA_025356615.1 Planctomycetia bacterium
CAACGACGGCACGAATGTTCCCATGAACTACACGTTCGGCAGTGGACCCGGAGCCTGGCAAGTCGATCCGCTCCACCCCGCCCAAACCCCCGTCGGGTCGCTGTGGGGCAACGTCACCACCTTCGCCCTTCCCAGCGCCGAGTCGTTCCATGTGCCACCACCCCCGGCCCTCACCAGCCAGCAGTACACCGACGCATTCAACGAGGTGAAGAACTACGGCGGGGACGGGGTGACGACGCCCACGATGCGCACCGCCGAGCAAACGCAGATCGGCATCTTCTGGGGTTACGACGGCTCGCGCGGTCTGAGTACCCCGCCGCGTCTGTACAACCAGGTCGCCGAGACCATCGCCGTCCAGCAACACAACAGCGTCGTGCAGAACGCCCGGTTCTTCGCCCTGATCGACATCGGCCTGGCCGATGCCAGCATCGCGTGCTGGGACGCCAAGTTCGACTACAACTTCTGGCGTCCGGTGACGGCCATCCGCGCGGCGGGCACCGACGGCAATTCCAACACGGTCGCCGATACGAATTGGACGCCTCTGGGCGCGCCCGCCGACAACGGCAGCGGCACCAACTTCACGCCACCCTTCCCCGCCTATGCCTCCGGCCATGCCACGTTCGGCGGCACGCTGTTCCGGCTCATGGCCGACTTCTACGGCCGGGACAACATCCATTTCACCCTCCATTCCGACGAGTTCAACGGCATCACCACCGACCAGAACGGCGTGGTGCGCCCGGTCGTCACGCGCTCGTATACCAGCTTCAGCCAGGCGGCAGAGGAGAACGGCCAGAGCCGAATCTACCTGGGCATCCACTGGAACTTCGACAAGGTCCAGGCCATCGCGCAGGGAACCTCCATCGCCGACTATGTGTTCTCTCACCTGCTGAAGCGTCGTCATCATGACGACGACCATCACCACGGCGGCGGTGGTAACGGCGGCGGGCATGACGGCGGCGGTGGCAATGGCGGGAGGACTTCGGTCGAGATGTTCCGTGCCCTGACCACCCTGAGCGGTTCCGTCGTCCTGGCGACGACCGACGGCAAACCGTTCGATTCCGGCCTCTCGACGCACACGCCGAGTAACACGATCCCCACTTCGGCGACCAGCATCAACGACCTCGCCATGCTGACGAAGAACTTGATCGAGTATCTCGATCGCGGCCCCTGGGGCGGTGCCAATCGAGGCGGCCACACCCTGGAAATCGACCTGGATGCCTGGGGAGATGTGTTTCGTGTGAAGTAGGGTAAAAGAAGGGACCACAGAGTTACAGAGAGGAGAAGAACGCCTCCTTCTCTGTGCCCGCTGTAACTCTGTGGTTCGTTCTCTTCGCGGTCAATAGCCCGCCCGCTCGATCCTGTCGCGGATCTCGCGTAGCAACTCCTCCGCCCGCCCCGGCACGCGGATGCAGCCGTCGAGCGAGCCGTAGTGTGCCTCCAGACATCGCAACAGCAGGTCGCGGATGGCAGACTCGTCGGGGCCAACGGGGAGGCTGCTCTTGGTGCGAGCGGTCTCCAAATCGATGCGCTTCTTCTCGAAATAGTCGAGGATCTGCGCCTCGGTCCACTCGCCCCGGCGGATCGACTTCAGTTGTTCGCGGTTGCGCTGCAAGTCGAGGTCGCCCTCGAGGAGGAGTTGCTCCGCCTCGTTGAGAAGGCGAACCGTGTGGTAGGCGAACTTCACGTCGAAGCCGAACTTCTCGCGCAATCGCTCGCGGTTGCTGCCCGGTTCGGGGTCTTTCGTCTGCATCTTGTGGATCTGGGCGTAGGCGTAGCCCTTGAAGCGATCGCAGATGCCCTGGTGGAGGAACAGCTTGCGGTTGTCGCGCAGGATCTGCCCGACGCGCGTGATATGCAGGACGCACACCTCGGGCGTGAACAGGCTGTCGATCATGTTCGGGTTGCACTCCATGCAGAGCTGGACGTATTTGACGATGTTGTACACCTGCACATCGTACACCCGCCCCTGGCCGCCCAACGCCGAGGCGTCATGGATGTGGTGCTGCTGGTAGACGCCGAAGTGCGACTTGGGCATGCCCTCCTTGTACCGGCCAAAGCCCCAGATCGCCCCGGCGGTGTGCGGGAAGACGACCTCGATCGGTGGGATGCTGAAGCCGTAGAGGTCCACGTCCGACGGTGCCTCGGTGTCGTTGGTGTCGGCGACGCCGTAGGCGACCGAACCCATGATCGTGAGGTAGTGGACGTTGTCCGCCAGCCAAGACGGCGGGTGGATGAGCTTCTGGGCGACGAGGTGAGCGAGCAGGTTCATCGGCGACTCCTGGTGAATGGGACGTGCCTTGTTCGAGACGCGCCGATGAAGAGTCGGGTTCAGCCGTTCTTTCGGAGACAGGCGACGAAGGCGGCATGCTCAGGGGAGACCAGCCCCAGGTTCAGGACGCGCATCACCTCCGGGCCATCGTACCGAACCAGGGCGGCAGCATCGAGCCACAAGCCGGGGAAGACGACGCTGCGGTGGATGCCGTCCCGCCCCGCGCGGAGCCTGACGTAGCGCGAGCCGTTCAGCGAGAACCACTCGACCTCGCCATCCTCGACGTGCCAGAGGATGTACTCGCGGATACCGGCTTGCCGGTACGTCGTCTTCTTCGCGCGCAGGACGGCGTCGGTCCGCCCGCCCGCGACTTCGGCGACCAGCTCCGGGCCTCCGGCGACGTATCCTTGCTCATCCAGTCGGGACTGCCCCGCGCGCTCGATCATCAACAAGGCGTCGGGCTGGGGCACGTTATCGTCGTCGATGCGGACAGTCCCATTGTCCGAGGGAAACGTCCCCGGCGTCGCCACCCAGTAATTGGCGAGCCAACCGAGCAGGAGCGTGTGAGGCATGCCGTGCTGAAGGGTACGAACGGGCGATCCCATATAGACGACTCCACCGAGCAGTTCCGCCTTCTTCAGTTCCGGCATCGCATCGTAGCGACGCTCGAACTCCGCGCTCCGCATGCGGTCGCCTTCGCGCAACAGGGGTACGGTAGATGCTACAACGGGGGTAGAGAGAGCCGACATGGGATCGCTCCGTGTGTGAGACGGTGAGGATGGTATACACTGCTTCGAGGGATGCAGTTAGTAGCCACCCTTGGGTTCTTCAAGATCGATCATCCCCTTTTCTTCTTCCCTTTGGGCCTCGATTGGGAATTGGAAATGGTGAATCTTCGCGAACTGTTCTGCCGAGTAGATCTGGCCGGGGTCAAGCACTCTGACCTGCACACCCCCGCCTAGCCTTTCAGGAATGGTCAAGTCAAGATCCTCTCCCTGAAATTCAACTACCCAGGTGAGTGCCAACTTGTGCGGAGTGATCCGGCAATCCTTGACCTTCTGATCCTTGGTCTTGCCGATGACGTAGTACAGTGACTCCATCGGGTGCTTCCAAGCGCATGTCCCGTCTAGCTCTCCCGCTGCGGCCTTCACACACTCCGGCCAATCGCCATCGATTCCGAATTTTTCGACCGCAGTGAGGAAGGCGCGTAAAGCGTCGCGCGTATACAGGCCCGTCGAGTCATCTCGAAGATCCTCGTCTCGGAAATCCGCCTCCTTCCGACAATTGTCCCTTCATTTCTCGTACCATTTCTCAGGCGGCGCTTTATGGGTGCTGTTGTATTCCTTCCGTTCCCAACGTAATTTGGTGGATTGCGGGTTGACCGTCGTAGTGTGCTTCTCATCATCGACATCGTGTTCGATCATCAATATGCGGTAGAATGTTCCCACTTTCATGCTCTCCCTCCGTGTATCCGCTTTTTTGTCCCAAGCCTACCCGTTGTTGTGCATGTGGCCGTTACTGTGTCGCGGTAGGGAAGGGGACTCGAACCTTATTCTATGAGCCTCGCTAACATCAGGGCATTTTAGCGTCCGGTCTTTGTGTTGGACACTCAGGATGAGCGGCGAGGTTCATCCCCGCCGGAGCCACCCCCGGTACTCGACATCTACAGAATGGTGGGACTAGTAGCTTCCCGAACTTCGCAGATGCTCATCTTGCGCCTTGAGAACCGTCGCGCAGTACGATACTTTGAAAGTATCCCTGCCCTCCCGTGGAGCCTACCCACCCATGCGATACGCTCTCCTGCTCCTCCTCGTCGTCGCCCCGGCCCAGGCCGCCGTCGAATTCAACCGCGACATCCGGCCGATCCTCTCGGAGAATTGCTTCGCGTGCCACGGCCCGGACACGGCCAAGCGCAAGGCGAGTCTTCGGCTCGATACCGCTGCCGGGACCAAAGAGAGCATCGTCGCCGGCAAGCCGGAGGAGAGCGAACTCTACCGCCGCGTCGCCGGGATCGGCGAGGGCAAGCACATGCCGCCCGCTTCGACGAACAAGAAGCTGACGAAGGCCCAGACCGGACTCATCCGCCAGTGGATCGCCGAGGGCGGCAAGTACGAGGCGCACTGGTCGTTCATCGCGCCGAAACGGCCCTCTCTGCCGGCGGTCAAGGACGCGAAGTGGGGCAAGACGCCGATCGACCGCTTCGTCCTCGCCACGCTCGAGCGCGAGGGCATCCGGCCCGGCGCGGAGGCGGATCGGCGCACGCTCATCCGCCGACTGTCGTTCGACCTTCGCGGCCTGCCGCCTTCGCCTGCGGAGGTGGACGCCTTCGTCGCCGACACCTCGGAGAAGGCTTACGAGACCCTCGTCGAGAAGATCCTCGGCTCCAAGCACCACGGCGAGCGCATGGCGATGTTCTGGCTCGATCTCGTGCGGTTCGCGGACACGGCGGGGTATCACTCCGACAATCACCGCGACATCTACCTCTATCGCGACTGGGTCATCGACTCCTTCAACGCGAACAAGCGCTTCGACCGCTTCACGATCGAACAACTCGCCGGCGACTTGCTACCGACCCCGACGCGCGACCAGAAGGTCGCCTCGGGGTACAACCGCCTACTCATGACGACCGAAGAGGGCGGTGCGCAGGCCAAGGAGTACCTCGCGAAGTACGCCGCCGACCGCGTTCGCAATTCCAGCGTCGTCTGGATGGGCCTGACAATGGGCTGTGCGGAGTGCCACGCCCACAAGTACGACCCGATCACCGCCGCAGACTTCTACCGCTACGCCTCGTTCTGGGCCGACATCCAGGAGACCGCCGTCGGCAGGCAGGCGCAGACGAAGATCCCCAGTGTGACGCAAGAACTCGAGCGCGCCACCCTGGAGGCCGAGCTGGTGGTAGCGAGGAAGACGCTCACCACGCCGACGCCATCCTTGCGGGCGGCGCAGGCGCTCTGGGAGAAGGACGCGGTCATCAATCTGAATAAGCTGAAATCGACCTGGTCGCCGATCAAGCCTGCGAAAGTCAGCTCATCGGGGGGATCGACGCTCACAATCCTCGATGACAAGACCGTCCTCACCAGCGGCAAGAACCCGGACAAGGACACCTACACGATCACTTTCCCGACTGACGAGAAGGCGATTACCGGGCTGCGTCTCGCTGCCCTGCAACACCCTTCATTTGCGGGCGGACTGTCGCGGGCCAACGGCAACTTCGTCCTGACCGGCGTCGAGGTGGCCGTCCTGAGTAAGGACGGCAAGCGAAGGAAGGTCGCCCTCGCCCGCGCCGACGCGGACTACTCGCAGCCGGGATTCCCCGTCGCGTCGCTGGTGACGAAGGGTGCAGGCTGGGCCATCGAGGGCCACGTCCGCAAGGACGTGGACCGGCAGGCGATGTTCGTCTTCACGAAGCCGATCGCGGGCGGACCCGGCACGACGATCGAGGTCCGCCTCGTCCACTCCTCGCAGTATGCGGGCCACAACATCGGCCGATTCCGCCTCGACCTCACGACGTTCCCCACACCGGGCCTCGGCGACAAGGGCGGCCTGCCGGCCAATGTCCTCGCCGCCCTCCAAGTGCCCGCCGACAAGCGCACCAACGCCCACAAGGCCGCGCTGACGGCACACTACCTGACGCTCAGCCCCGAACTGATGGCGACGCGCGCCACGGTTGCGAAGATCGAGGCTCGGCTCAAGCAACTCGCCGAGACCGCCCCGCAGACGCTCATCAGTAGCGCCGCCGGGCCGCGCGTGATGCGCGTGCTGCCGCGCGGCAACTGGCTCGACGACTCCGGCGAGGTCGTCGAGCCGGGCGTGCCCGCGTCGCTGCCCAAACTCACGCCCGCAGGCAAGCGCGCCAACCGCCTCGACCTGGCGAAGTGGCTCGTCAGCCCGGAACACCCGCTCACGGCGCGCGTCTTCGTCAATCGGCTGTGGAAGCTGGTCTACGGCAACGGCCTCGTCACCTCTCTGGAGGATTTCGGCTCGCAGGGCACGCCGGCCAGCCACCCGGAGTTGCTCGACTGGCTCGCCGTCGAGTTCCGCGAGAGCGGCTGGGACGTGCGGCACCTCCTCCGGCTCATGGTCACATCGTCGGCCTACCGGCAGGTTTCGACAACGAGCGAAGGCATTCGGGGACGTGATCCGTACAACCACTTGCTGGCCCGTCAATCGCGATTCCGCCTCGACGCGGAGATGGTCCGCGACAACGCCCTCGCGGTCAGCGGGCTTCTCACGCTGAAGGTCGGCGGGCCGAGCGTCAAGCCGTACCAGCCTGCCGGGTACTGGGAGTATCTCAACTTCCCGACGCGGAGTTACGCCGCAGACAAGGGCGACGACCAGTACCGGCGTGGCGTGTACACCTACTGGCAGCGGAGTTTCCCGCACCCGAGTTTGATCGCCTTCGACGCCCCGAGCCGGGAGGAATGCACCGCCGAGCGACCGCGATCTAATACGCCGCAACAGGCGCTCGTGTTGCTCAACGACCCGACCTACGTCGAGGCGGCGCGCGTCCTCGCCGCGAAGGTGTTGCGCGACAGCGGCAAGGGCGACGAGGACCGCCTCGCGTTCGCCTTCCGATCTGTGCTGGGCCGGAAGCCCCGGCCCGCCGAGAGCAAACTGTTGCTCGCGCTGGTCGCCCGTCACCGGAGCGACTACCGAGCGGAGAAGGAAGCCGCCGAGGGCCTCCTCGCCATCGGCCAGACGCCGGTGGGCAAGGACGCCGACCGGCAGGAGTTGGCGTCGTGGACGAGTGTGATGCGCGTCCTGTTGAACCTCCACGAAACCATCACGCGGGAGTGAGCCCGTGGGGGGGAATGGCTCTCGCGGTCGGAGGTGAGAATGGCGAGGCAAACGATAGGGCCGCGAAAGCAACGGACGCGACAACACGTCATCGCGGACCTGAGCGTCAACCACGTCGAGCGGGTGATCCTCGACGAGGGGCACTCCGTCGAAAGCCCAGGCAGCGACTACGGATACGATCTGGTGATGAGGACGCACGACTCGGATGGGTTCATCGAACCGGGAGCCGTTTACATCCAACTGAAGAGTTCGGACAACTTCGTGCATTCCGGCGGAATGTATTCGTTCGATCTGGACATCCGGGATTACAATCTGTGGAGGGCAGAGTTGATGCTTGTGGTCCTGATCCTGTTCGACGCCATCGCACGAAGGGCCTACTGGCTTCCCATCCAGCAATACTTTCGGGAGAACCCATCCCACCGACCCAAAACGGGGGGAAAGACGGTTCGCGTCCACATCAGCAACCGACAATCGGTCAACCGGCGAGCGATACGGAAGATGAGAATTGCCAAAGAAGAGATGATGAGGAAGTTCCCAAGACGAGGTTAGACATGCCTGAAACAACCTATGGCCGACTAACAGAGATCCTGCGATCCCTGGGGTTCACGATGAACGAACCAGACCCGAGAATGCGCATGTACGAGCACGCGGAATCGGGCGCGACGATCATTCTGCCGAGATTTCCCGACGCGGACAGGGTTTATGGGCACCACCTCACAGATGTCAAAATGACGCTCGATGCTTACGGGATCGCCACCGAACCGGAGTTCGCGATCCGACTGCTGAAGGCGAGCTGAACGGAGAGAACCGGCTCGAGCCTATCCTGTCGCCCCTGACCGACCCTCGAATACCCGCGCCGATGTGAGTGCCATGAATAACGATCCTGTATCTCTAAACGTCTCTCGCCGTACCTTCCTCGCGCGCTCCGGCCTGGGCCTCGGCTCGCTGGCGCTGGCGTCGCTCGCCGACCCGTCGCTCTTACAAGGCGGCGTCGAGGTGGACCGCTGGCCGGGCACGATCAAGCCGATGCACCACAAGGCGAAGGCCAAGCGCGTCATCTACCTCTACATGGCCGGAGGCATGTCGCACCTGGAGACGTTCGACCACCGCCCGACGCTGACCACGATGCACGGCAAGCCGATGCCGGACTCGTTCACCAAGGGCCAGCCGATCGCCCAGCTCCAGGGCGCGAAGCTGACCTGCTTTGGGCCGCAGCACAAGTTCGAGAAGTGCGGCAAGAGCGGCCTGGAGATCAGCGAGATCTTCCCGCACCTGCGCACGGTCGCCGACAAGATGTGCATCATCCGCTCGATGAAGACCGAGGCGATCAACCACGACCCGGCGCACACGTTCATGAATTCCGGCACGACCATCTCGGGCCGGCCCTCGATGGGTTCCTGGCTGTGGTACGGCCTCGGCGCGGAGTGCGACGACCTGCCGGGCTTCGTCGTGCTGACCTCCTCGGGCCGATTCGGCCAGAATCAGCCGATCGCGGCGCGGCAGTGGCACTCCGGCTTCCTGCCGAGCCGATTCCAGGGCGTCCACTTCCGGGGCAAGGGCGACGCGGTGCTGTACCTGGACCGCCCCAAGGGCGTCAGCGAGGGACGCCAGCGCGATGTCATCGACGCCGTCCAGGCGCTCAATCGTCAGCACGAAGGGCTGACCGACGACCCCGAGATCGCGACGCGCATCTCGCAATACGAGATGGCGTTCCGCATGCAATCGAGTGTGCCGAAGCTGATGGATTTCAAAGACGAGCCGCAGAAGGTTCTCGACGCCTATGGCACGCGCGGCTCAGACGGGACGTTCGCCGCGAATTGCCTGCTCGCCCGCAAACTCGCCGAGAAGGGCGTTCGTTTCATCCAACTGTACCACCGCGACTGGGACCACCACGGCGGCATCAAGGACCAGATCAAGGGCACGGCGAGCGAGGTCGATCAGCCGGCGGCGGCACTGCTGAAGGATCTCGCACAGCGGAACATGCTCGACGACACGCTCGTCATCTTCGGCAGCGAGTTCGGCCGCACGCCGATGGCGCAGGGCAACGGACGCGACCACCACATCAAGGGCTTCTCGATGTGGATGGCGGGCGGCGGCATCAAGGGCGGCATCACGCACGGCTCGACGGACGAACTGGGCTACAACGCCGTCGAGGATGTCGTCGAGGTGCATGACATGCACGCGACGATGCTGCACCTGCTGGGCGTCGATCACAAGAAGCTGAGCTTCAAGTTCCAAGGACGGAACTTCAGACTGACGGACGTGCATGGGAATGTGGTGGAGAAGATCCTGGCGTGAGCCATTCTTCAGCAATTCGCACACCCGGCTCTGGTGCCCATGGCAACGCCGGCTTCGGCGCTACGATGGCGGCATTCGCCGAACTGCTGAGTTTCGGATCGGCCAGGTAGAACCATAGGACCGTGTGCGTATCGAGTATTAGCTTCACGGCATGTACTCGGCGAAGTCTCGCAGGTGTTCGTCGTCCTCTGCAACGATGGTCAGCATCCCCTTACCGCGCCCAGGAACGGGGCATGGAATCTCCATCGGTTCGGCGATGATGCGGGCTACGGGGCGGTTGTCACGGGTGATGAGTACCTCTGCACCCGGCGGGAGCTGGTCGATGATTTCGGCCAGATGACTCTGAGCATCACGAAGAGTGATCGTCTGCATGGTTGCCTCCTCCGGGGCATACAGGCTTGGGGACACGAAGGTATTGTAGCAGGCCACCACCGTCTTCGGCGTGTCAGCATCTCGAGGGGACGTGGGACGCCCATATCTCATCAAGAATTCATCAAAAAAACGATTGACAGCCCCTCCTCGCCCCTTTAGCCTGGCAAGTGAGGATGAATCAGGCCCGAGGATTCGGGTCCATCCTTTACCGACCATCGTGTCCGTCCCTGGGAGGAGTACCATGGGAACACAGGACTTTTCGGGTCGCCCGACGGCGATACCGTTCTCTCTCTTGCCGCCGTCGCGAGAGCAAATCGTCGATCGGGCGGAGAATTGTCTGCGTCACAACCCCTATCTGGCAAACAAGAACGTCCAGTGTGACTTCCACGAAGGGGTTCTCACCCTTCGCGGATGCCTCCCGACGTACTACCTCCGGCAACTCGCACAGGAGACCCTGGGGCCGGTCTCCGGCATTCTTCGCATCGTCAACGAAATCGAGATCATGGGCGGTGCCCGGTGATCGATCAGGCCGCGCGTAGCACGATACAGGTGTTGCTCCCGCCGAACCCGAACGAATTACTCAGGGCGACGCGGACCTTTTGAGGACGCGCCTGGTTCGGGACGTGGCACAGGGCACAGTCCGGATCGGGGTCGTCGAGGTTGATCGTGGGCGGGGCGTGGCTCAGTTGCATCGCCGCGATACACGCCAACGCTTCCAGGGCGGCGGCAGCCGTGACCAGGTGCCCCGTCATGCTCTTCGTCGAGCTGACCGGCACGTCCTTCACCGAGTTGCCGAGGACCGTGGACAGAACCCGCGCCTCCGCTTGGTCTCCGACGGTGGTGCTGGTCGCATGGGCGTTGATGTAGCCGATCTCCGAAGGCATTACGCCCGCGTCGGCCAGCGCGATCTGGACGGCCTCGATAGCCGGACCCGGATCAGGACTGGGGATGACGAGGTGATGCGCGTCGCTCGCGGAGCCGTAGCCCGCGAGGTGGGCGTAGACTTTCGCGCTGCGGCGGGCGGCGGCGCTCGCCTCTTCCAGCACGAAGAGCGCCCCGCCTTCCCCCATGACGAAGCCGTCTCGACCGCGGTCGAACGGGCGCGAGGCGGCGGTCGGATCGTTGTTTCGGCGAGACAAGGCTCGCAGGTTGCCGAACGCCGCGAGCGACATCGGCGAGACGGCCATGTCGCACGCGCCGGCGATGCACACATCGACCCAGCCGAGTCGAATCCAGGAGCGGGCCTGGGCGAGTGCGATGTTTCCGCTGGCGCAGGCTGCCGAGACGGCGATCGCGGGGCCGCGAAGTCCCATCGCCAGGCGAGTGCGCTCGACGGTGGCCTTCTCCCACCTCGGCGGGTGCCAGCCTTCGGAGGGGTTCGCCAGGCCATCGGCCTCCCAGGTGAGCATGCACTCTGCGCCGACGCCGACTGCCAAGCCGATCCGCAACGTCTCGCGCTCGCCCCACAGCCCGGCGTCCTCGAGGGCTTGTTGCGCGCACCAGTGCATGACCTGCTCGAGGCGATGCAATTGGCGGAACGCGACCGGGTTCGAGCCTGGGGGATACGGCACCTCGATCACCTGCCCGGCGATCTGGCTGGGGTGATCCTGAACCGGGAAGGTAGTCACACGACCGATGCCGGAACGCCCCTCCATCAGGTTGCGCGCCACCTCATCGTAGGTGGTGCCGAGAGGGGTGCAAGTCCCGATGCCGGTGATCCAGACAGGCCGAGATGGATTCACGACGGCATCCTCCGATCGGTTTCGACAGAGAGAGCGGATCGCGAGGGGAACCGCTCGAGGGCGTGCGGCCCCGCCAGGGTCTTGTGCGTCGGCCCAAAGGTGAGCCAGCCGGCCTCCCCGAGGGCGACGCTCGATTCGTGGCCCTGATCGAGGCGATTCACCATGGCCGCGAGCGTACTCAGGTCGAAGGGATCTGCCCCTTCGTTCTTGGGCAAGCCGAAGGTCAATTCCATCCGGAACGGGCATCCCGTCGGGACGGGGACGAGACCGAGGACGACGGCCTCCACCATCGCGTCGGGATCGATATGGCAGCCGTTCACCGGAGGCAGTTCCGGTTCGACGCGCGTGATGGCCAGCCAGAGGCCGGGAAGCGCGCTGCCCGAAAGCGTGGAGGCGGCCGCCAGCAACCCTTCGATCTCGCAGCCGGGGCCGCCGCCCGCTCCGAAATTCGGGCCGTGCATGCGAAACACCTGGCTCACCGTGCCGGAGAACGAGTGTAGCGAGCGATGGGGCACATGATGAGGCGAGACTCCCCAGGCACCTTCGACATTGAAGTTCGAGATGACAGGAGTGAGAGTGACCCGGCCCAGGAATCTCGGGGCGGCGATCACGCCCCATTTGTCGAAATCGCGCAGGGGCGAATCCGGCGGGATCGCCGAGTCGCGCATCGCCCGATCGATCGCGGCCATCCCGAGCAGCGTCTGGGCATCGACGTGCTTCAGAAAGCCCGCAGTGAGGGCCGCACCTCGGGCGCTGGCCGGCGAGACGCGGTACTCGTGGAGTCGGCCCGCCTCGACACGGAGAACCGCGTGATAAGCCAGGCCGCACGAGAATGTGCTTGGATTCGGCATGGAGCCGGTCGCTTCCTGCGAGAGGGCCACGGAGATTCCTTTCGGACCCGGCGGTTCACGCGCCCGATACTTGGGGCGAGGACATTCCGGTAGGACACCAGGCTGACCCCGTCCGCGTCATCTTCAAGTACCCGATATGTACAAGAGTGTCAATGGCGAGGGAGGGCACACGAGGGGGCCAGTGGAGGAAAGGACGACGCAAATCCCCCACATTCCCTGTGGGGCTACGGATCGTCACAATGGGGTGTGCCTCGCGTAGCGCGGTCCACTCCTCGCGACTGTCTCATCATCGGTGAATCTGTCCCGTGGACGTGAGAGGAAACGGTGGGAGAGAGTGAAGTCTACCGATCGCATCCGGCGAGAGGGGGGCGGTCTCGGAAACGCTACCGTTCTCCTCCCTGCCAGAACCGCTCGAACCACCGGCCCGTAAACTGTCTTGACCTCGTCCCCCTGGCCGGGTTCTTCGCCCTGCAAAAATCGACCCCGGAGTCAGCCGCCCGACTGGACCCGATCGGCTACGAGATCGCCCTGGAACTGATCGTCGAGAGCCGCTGCCGCAAGGTCGTGGAAGTCCCCATCCGCTTCCAGAATCGATTGTACGGACAGAGGAAGTCGAGCCTCCGCGAACAGGTGAACTACCTGCGCCACCTGGCTCGGCTCTACCTGTTCCGGCTCCGAAAACCGCGCCCGGTCGTTCCCGCCACACCGTTGGAGCGGCACAAAAAGGCCGCGTAGAACTTACGCCTGATCCCAGTGGCTGTGGAACGTCCCCTCGGCGTCCACCCGCTCGTAGGTGTGTGCCCCGAAGAAGTCGCGCTGGGCCTGGGTGAGGTTCGTCGGCAGGGGGCCGCATCGCAGACTGTCGAGGTAGCTCAGCGACCCCATCAGGCACGGCGTCGGGATGCCCATCTCGATGGCCGTCTTGAGGACCGCTCGCAACCCTGGATGTGTCGCCGTGACCTTGGCGGCGATGCCGCCGTCGGCGAGGATCGTCGGCAGGGTGGGATCCTTGGCGTAGGCGGCCCGCATGTCCTCGAGGAACCCCGAGCGGATGATGCACCCGCCGCGCCAAATCTTCGACACCTCGGCCAGGTCGATGCCGTAGTCGTAGGCTTTCGACGCGACGCGGAGCAGGTCCATGCCCTGCGCGTAGGCGAGCATGGTCGCCGCCTGGAGTGCCTGCCCGGCGGAGGCGATGAACGCCTGCCGATCCCCCGCATACAGTGCGATCGGCGAGCCGAGCGCCTTGGCGACGGCCCGGCGCTCGTCGGCCATGCCGGACAGGTCGCGGGCGTTGACCGCGAGGTCGATCGTCGGCACCGGGACCTGGAGGTCGAGCGCGTCCTGGGAGGTCCACTTGCCCGTACCCTTCTGGCGGGCGATGTCCTTGATCTGGTCCACGAGGTAGCCCGCGCCGCCCTTGTCGTCTTTCTTCGTGAACACCTGCGCAGTGATCTCCAGCAGGAACGAGCTGAGCGTCCCCTTGTTCCAGCCGGTGAACACCTGGTGCAACTCCTCGTTGCCCATGCTCAAGCCGCGACGGAGGATGTCGTAGACCTCGGCGATCAGCTGCATGATGGCGTACTCGATGCCGTTGTGAACCATCTTGACGTAGTGGCCCGCCGAGCCGTTGCCGACCCAGCTGACGCACGGCTCGTTGTTGACCCGCGCGGCGATCGCCTCGAGGACGGGCCGGACGCGCTCGTAGGCGTCCTTCGGGCCGCCCGGCATCATGCTCGGGCCATAGCGCGCGCCCGATTCGCCGCCACTTACGCCCATGCCGAAGAAGTGGACGCCCTTCTCCGCGCACGTCTTCGCGTGGGCGTCGGTGTCCTTGAAGTAGGCGTTGCCCGCGTCGATGATGAGGTCGCCCGGCTCGACGAGGGGCAACAGGTCGGCGAGGACGAAATCGACGACCTTGGCCGGCGCGACCAGCAGGAGGATGGCGCGAGGCTTCTCCAGCATGGCGACGAACGTCGCCGGGTCCGACGCCGCGCCGACCGGCTTGCCCGCGCCCTCGGCGAGGAGCGCCTGGCCCTTGGCCGCGTCCTTGTCGTAGCCCGCGACGGGGAACCCGTGGTCGGCCATGTTGAGAACCATGCTGCGCCCCATGACTCCCAGACCGACCATGCCGATACGATACGAATGTGTCACTCGATGTCTCCTCGCGTGTGGACGTGGAACGCTCTCTGGGCATCGTTATAGTATTTCTTCGGCAAGGAAGAAGATCACGGTGCGTCGCTGGTAAGACCCCCCCTGCCCGATGCAGAAAACCGGTGAATTCGTGCAGCATCACATAACAGCTTACGCAGAATTGACTTACCAGCTTCGGGCAGCACGCGGGCCCTTGGAGGCTTGATCGGTTTCTGGTCCTGCCGACCTGACCGGATCCTTTTCTGCTTCTTGCCGGTTCGTTCTCTCTGTTCCCGTTCGGGTCCGACACGTTCGTCATCAGCCACACGTCGTTCTTTTTCTTCTTTGCCCTGATCCGAATCAGTCACACTTCGAGTGGCCGATAATACACCTGCCCCTCTCCCAACGCCTCAGCCGTGACCTGATGGTGCTTGCCCTCTACCGTCCCATCCTCCGCATCTGCCACATAGAAAATCGTTTGCGCCGATGCTCGCATGAGGAAACTATTCCCCGTCCCTACCAGTCCCCACGCCAGCAGGTAGGACTGCTAGCCACAATACCGTTGAACGAAGGTGGTAGGGTGGGTCGAGCGGAGCGAGGCCCACCACCAGCCACTCGTGTCATGAAAAGGGTTAAGCGAGTGAAGTGCCGG
>JANXSH010000246.1 GCA_025356615.1 Planctomycetia bacterium
CTCGACGGGGATCGTCTCGGCCTGGCCGAAGAAGCCGTAGTCCGCCACGCCGGTGATGATGATCTCCGTCTCCATGCCGATGCGGTCGCTCAGGTACGTCAACAGCTTGAGTTTGACCAGCTCGCGCTCGGCCATCTCGGCCCGGCGTTCCATCTTGCTGCAATGGTCGCCGAGGATGACCATCTCGCCGCGGTCGCCGCCCACGGTCTTCGTCCGCAACCACTGGCCGAGTTGGCGGTGGACGACGAGGTCCGGGTAGCGCCGGATCGGCGAGGTGAAGTGGCAATAGTCCTTGCTCGCCAGGGCGAAGTGGCCCTCCTCGACGGGGCTGTAGACGGCCTGCTTGAGGCTGCGCAACAGCGCGTAGTGGACGGCGTGCATCTCCGACTGCCCCGCCGACTGCTCGAGGATGCGCTGGAGCGAGAAGCGGTCGGAGTCGGTGTCCATTTCGTAGCCGAGGCTCCGCGCGAAGTCGGCGAAGGCGGCGAGGCGGAGAGGGTCGGGCGAAGGATGCACCCGGCGCAGGAACACGCCCTCGTTCTGCGTCAGGTGTTCCGCGACGGCCTCGTTGGCCGCGAGCATGAACTCCTCGATGATCTGGTGGCTCACGTCGTGGTGGCGGAAGTGCCCGCCCGTCACCCGGCCCTGGTCGTCGTACTCCAGGCCGACCTCGGGCATGTTCAGCTCGAGCGCCCCGCGTTTGCGTCGTCGCCGGCGGAGCAGCATCGCCAACTCGCGCATACGGGTGACGAGGTCGAACACCTCCGGCGGCACCTCGGCGGCTCCGTTGCCTTGGTCGAGAAGTTGCATCACCTGTTCATAACTGAATCGTCGCCGGGAGCGGATCGCGCCGTTGGCGAATCGTGTGCCGGTCGGCGCGCCATCGGGGGCGTAGGAGATGATCGCCGTCTTGACGTAGCGCACCTTGTCGGCCTGGAGGCTGGCGAGGTGGTTGCTGATGAGTTCGGGGAACATGGGGATGACGCGCTGGGGCAAATAGACGCTCGTCGCGCGCTTGCGGGCCTCGCGGTCGAGCGGCCCGCCCGCCGGGGCGAAGGCCCCCACGTCTGCGATGTGGACGCGCAACTCCCAGTGGCCGGTCTCCGGGTCGCGGTCGAGGCCGATGGCGTCGTCGAAGTCGCGGGCATCGACGGGGTCGATCGTGACGACGAGGTCGCGCGTGAAGTCGTCGCGACCGTCGAGGTCGTCCTCGCGGAAGACGTCCGCCGCGTGCCGGGCCTCCTCCAGCGCGTCGGGCGGGAAGGCATCGGGCAAGTCGTACGCGCGGATGATCGACAGCGTATCGACGCCCGGCTGACCTGCCTGTCCCAGCACCTCCGTCAGGACACCCTCGCCATGCTCCTCGGCTGAGGGGAATCGCACCATCTCGAAGACGACCTTGTCGCCGACCCGCGCGCCCTTGGCCCCCGGATCGCCGACGGTGATGCTGTGGCTGAACACGGTCCCATCGACCCGCACATGCCCCTCCCGGTCGCGCTCGAAATAAGTGCCGACGAACTGCCGGGTCGATCGCTCGAGTATGCGCACGAGTTCGCCGAGCGGGGCCATGTCCGGGCGGTTCGGCTTGCGCGAGATGCGGAGCAAGACGAGGTCGCCGGTCGCGGCGTCGAGCGCGTCCTCCTCGTGGATGCGTACCTCCGGCCCGACCTTGCCATCGACGGCCTGCGGACGGACGAACCCGCCGCCGATGGAGATCCGGCGGAAGGTGCCGGTGATCGCCCCGTGCTGCGTGACGTTGCGGATGGTGTGGTTCTTGCCGAACTCTAGCACCTTGTCGCGGAGGAGCTTGCGCAAGGCGCGCTTGAAGTCGTCGTACTGGGGCGTGGTGACGCCGAGCTTCCGCGCGAGCGCCTTCGGCTTGAGCGGCTGGTAGGTGCGCTTCCGCACATGGGCAAGGATCTGGTCGGAAAGGTCGGCCATCGGGTCTCTCGTCGCGCCGGCTGGGGCGAGGGTGGTTTCATGCTGGACACGGATCTAGCGTAGCAGGTTCCGGGATTCGCGCCAGCGCGAACGCGGGCTGGATTGGGTCATTCGGGTAAGCGTTCGGTGAGAGGACAGATGGCGGTTCCGCGGCTGGTTTTCCCTCGCCCAGGACGCCCACCCCTGTTACACTTGGCTGAATGTCTGACTTCACCCATCTGCTCGACGCCGCCGCGGCCGGGGATCGCCGGGCCGCCGCTGACTTGCTCCCGCTCGTCTACGACGAGTTGCGCATGCTCGCGGCCGCGCGTATGGGCGCTGAAACCCCCGGCCACACCCTCGACGCCACCGCCCTTGTGCACGAAGCCTATCTCCGGCTTGTGGGCGACCAGCAGTTCGACGGCCGCGGGCACTTCTTCGCCGCCGCCGCCGAGGCCATGCGCCGCATCCTCATCGAGGCCGCCCGCCGCAAGGCGACCGTGCGGCACGGCGGCGACCGACGGCGGGTGCGGCTCGACGAACTGCCGCGGGTCGCCGAGTCGCCGGACGGGCTGCTGGACCTCCACGACGCCCTGACCCGACTCGCGGCCGCCGAACCGCTCAAGGCCAAGTTGGTCGAGCTCCGGTTCTTCGCCGGGCTGTCGGTGGCCGCGGCGGCGGCCGTCCTCGGCGTGTCCCCGGCGACGGCCGCCCGGTGGTGGGAGTTCGCCCGCCTGTGGCTGTTCGCCGACCTCCGGGGCGAAGAAAATTCCCCGACCGCGTGAGAGTCCGCCAACGGTTTTCTCGCATTGGGGGAGTAGTTGATGTCACCCGTGGAGCCGCACATGACCGAGATGACCCCGGCCGAGGCCGTCTTCTTCGCCGCCGCCGCCCTGCCCGCCGCCGACCGGGCTGCCTACCTCGCCCGGACGTGTGCCGGAAATGACGCGCTGCGCCAGCAGGTGGAGCGGATGCTCGCCGCCCGTGCGGAGGTCGGCGACTTCCTGGAGTCTTCCGCTCCGGCCGATGCCACCGGCACGTTCGCCGCGGACGCCCGGCCTGCCGACCCTGACCCGGGCCGCACGGCCGACCACCCCAACCGCGACGAGCAACCCGGCACCGTCCTCGCCGGCAAGTACCGCCTCTCCGAACTGATCGGCGAGGGCGGCATGGGCAGCGTCTGGGTCGCCAAGCAGACCGAGCCGGTCAAACGCAAAGTCGCGGTCAAACTCATCAAGGCCGGCATGGACTCGAAGTCCGTGCTGGCCCGGTTCGAGGCGGAACGGCAGGCGCTGGCCGTCATGGACCACCCGAACATCGCCAAGGTGCTGGACGGCGGGCTGACCCCGGACGGCCGCCCGTTCTTCGTCATGGAACTGGTGAAAGGTACGCCCATCACGGAGTACTGCGACGCCCGCAAGCTGACGCCGAAGGAGCGGCTGGAACTGTTCGTGCCGGTGTGCCAGGCGATCCAGCACGCCCACCAGAAGGGCATCATCCACCGGGACATCAAGCCGTCGAACGTGCTGGTCGCCCTGTACGACGACAAGCCGGTGCCGAAGGTGATCGACTTCGGCATCGCCAAGGCGACCGGCGGCACGCTCACCGAGCACTCCATCGAGACGGCGTTCGGCGGGGTCGTCGGCACGCCGCAGTACATGTCCCCGGAGCAGGCCAGTCTGAACAACCTGGACATCGACACCCGAAGCGACGTGTACAGTCTCGGCGTGCTGCTGTACGAGCTGCTCACCGGCTCACCGCCGTTCGCCCGAAAGGATCTGGAGAAGCGCGGGCTGCTGGAGATCCTCCGTGTCGTCCGCGAGGAGGAGCCTCCGCGGCCGAGCGCGAAGCTGAGCACCGCCGACGCCCTGCCGACCCTATCGGCGAGCCGCGGCACGGAGCCGAAGAAGCTGACGGGGCTGCTCCGCAACGAGCTCGACTGGATCGTGATGAAGGCGCTGGAGAAGGACCGCGCCCGCCGCTACGACACGGCCAACGGCTTCGCGGCGGACGTGAACCGCTACCTGAGCGGCGAGGCGGTGCAGGCCCACCCGCCGAGCATGGCGTACCGGCTGAAGAAGTTCGTGAGGCGGAACCGTGGGCAAGTGATCGCAGCGAGTTTGGTGCTGTTCGCTCTGCTGGCCGGCATCGCGGGGACTACCGTGGGGCTGTTCGAGGCGAAGAAGCAGGAGCGGCTCGCCGTGGCCGCCCAACAGGCGGAAGCCGACCGGGCCGAGGGGGAACGCCTGGCCAAGCTCGAAGCCCAGGCCAACGAGAAGCTGGCCGGCGAACGCCTCGTCCAGGTCGAGGCCGAGCGGAAGAAGGCCGACGCCGCGAAGGTCGAGGCGCAGGCCAAGGAGGCCGAGGCGAACGCGGTGGTGAGGTTCTTCGAGAACCGGGTGTTCGCGGCGGCCCGGCCGAAGGGACAGCAGGGCGGGCTGGGCAAGGCGGTGAGCCTGCGCGACGCCATCGCGGCCAGCCTGCCGGCGCTCGGGCAGGGCTTCGCCGCTCAACCGCTCGTCGAGGCCCGGTTGCGGCGGACCCTCGGCAATACGTTCCGATATCTCGCCGAGTACGAGCAAGCCCGAGAGCAGCTCGAGCAGTCGCGGGCCTTGTTCACGCGCCACCGCGGCCCGGACCATCCCGACACGCTCCGGAGCATGAACAGCCTGGCCACCAGCTACGCGTACCTGAACCGCCCCGCCGAGGCGTTGAAGCTGCTCGAGGAAGTGGTGGCGATTCGGAAGCGGGTGCTGCCCAGGGACCATCCCGCCACGCTCCGGAGCATGCTCGACGTGTCCAACTGCTACGCGGAACTGAACCGCCCCGCCGAGGCGTTGAAGCTGCGCGAGGAGGTGGTGGCGATTATGAAGCGGGTGCTGCCCCAGGACGATCCCGCCACGCTCCAGAGCATGGGCAGCCTGGCCAACAGCTACGCGGCCCTGAAACGCCCCGCCGAGGCGCTGAAGCTGTACGAGGAAGTGCTGGCGATTATGAAGCGGGTGCTGCCCAAGGACCATCCCGACACGCTCCTGTGCTTGAGCAACCTGGCGCTCAACTACGCGGCCCTGAACCGCCCCGCCGAGGCGTTGAAGCTGCTCGAGGAAGTGCTGGAAATTCAAAGGCGGGTGCTGCCGAAGGACCATCCCGATACGCTCCGGAGCATGATTAGCCTGGCCAGCAGCTACGGGGCCCTGAGCCGCCACGCCGAAGCCTTCAAGCTGTACGAGGAGGCGCTGGAGATTCAGAGGCGGGTGCTGCCCAGGGACCATCCCCACACGCTCTGGAGCATGTGGGGTCTGGCCGCGTCGCTATGCAAGTTGGGTCGCGGCACGGAAGCGATTCCCCTCATCGACGAGTGCGTGGCCAAAGCCGCCGGGCAGGCGGTCGATCCGCGCATGATCCCAGCCGTCATGGGTCTCCGCATGGGGCATTTTCAGAAGGTCGGCGACCCCGCCGGCTGCCGGGCGACGGCCGCGATGTGGGAGAAGCTCAACCGCACGGACGCCAAGAGCCTGTACAACGCCGCCTGCGGCCGGAGCCTCACCGCCGCGGTACAAGCGAAGACTCCGGGGGCCGACGCCGCCAAGCTCGCCAAGGACGACGCCGACCGGGCGATGAAGTGGCTACAAAAGGCCGTGGCCGCCGGGTACAAGAACTCCGCCCACATGAAGAAAGACGCCGACCTCGACCCGCTCCGCGGCCGGGACGACTTCCAGAAGTTGCTGGCGTCACTCACCCCAAAGGAATCCGCCCCGCCGCCGCGGACGAAGAAGTGACCGGCGGTACCGTCAACGCGCTCGTCGGTGCGGCGCGCCGTGAGTCTTCGCCGACTCGTCCGGGAGTAGGTCGGCCAGGTTCTCCCCGGCCGGACGTCGGCGAACAGGATCGTGACGGTGGCCTCGCGCCCCTCGAGAAGACGCGGGTCGGCGGCCAGGTGCCGGGCCAGCTCAGGCGAGAAGAACTGCTCGAATAGCGTGGTGGCCCGGAGGGCGGTCTTCTCCTGCTCCAGGTGGGCCAATCCGGTGGACACGCCGCAGGCCAGCAGATCGACCCAGGACCGCCTCGACGTAGGTGTCGCTCCGGCTGGTCTGGGGGTTGTCCTCGAGGCGCTCCCCGTAGAGGACGCCGATCACCTGCTC
The DNA here is from genome assembly GCA_025356615.1 of Planctomycetia bacterium. Classification (GTDB taxonomy): domain Bacteria; phylum Planctomycetota; class Planctomycetia; order Gemmatales; family Gemmataceae; genus JANXSH01. The sequence goes on from JANXSH010000246.1 coordinate 6,063, forward strand.
GGTCCGATCCGGCCGGACGAACCCGCCGCCGATCGAGATGCGGCGGAAGGTGCCCGTGATCGACCCGTGCGGCGCGAGGCCGCGGATGGTGTGGTTCTTGCCGAACTCCAGCACCTTGTCGCGGAGGAGCTTGCGGAGGGCGCGCTTGAAGTCGTCGTACTGCGGCGTGTTGACGCCGAGCTTCCGCGCGAGCGCCTTCGGCTTGAGCGGCTGGTAGGTGCGCTTCCGCACATGGGCAAGGATCTGGTCGGAAAGGTCGGCCATCGGGTCTCTCGGCGCGCCGGCGGGGGCGGGGTGGTTTCATGCGAGACACGGATCCAGCGTAGCAGGTTCCGTGATTCGCGCCAGCGCGAACGGCGATCGAAGTGTCAGGAACCCCTCGATTCGCGTAACAGCCCCCCCTGGGCCTTGTAATAGTGTGGTCAGGTAAAGGCCGAAAACGACCTTCCTGCGATCCCGGCCTCGGCAGTTCCGAACTTCAAGGTGCTACTATGTTTCGATGGTCGAAGAATAAGGCGACGGCGTCTCGCAAACCGGCCCGGTCGTCGTTCCGCCCGACGCTCGAACACCTGGAAACCCGAGTGGTCCCGACAGCGTCCGGATCGGGCCTTCTGATTCAGTCCGGCGGCACAACGCTGGCCGCGCCGCCGCCCTACGTCCCGCCAACTCCGATCCTGCTGGTGTCGGGAACCCTCTACCTGAGCGGCGACGAGAACGCCACTTACGCCGTGGTAACCCTCGACACGCACAACACCAGTAGTACCCTCGACGACCAGGTCGTCGCCACGATCAACAGCGGCAATCAAAACTACACCCAGAGGTTCGCTCGCTCCGCCGTCCTCGACATCGTGTTCCAAGGCAACGGGGGCAAATGACGTTTTCCACAACAACACCAGCATCAACTCCAGAGCGTATGGCGGCGAGGGCGCTGACACCCTCTACGGCGGGACGGGCAGGGATATGCTGTACGGCGGTGCCGGCAACGACTACCTCCACGGCGGAGCGGGATTCGACGACATCTACGGAGGCATCGGCGACGACCACATCTGGGGCGACGCGGGCAGCGACTTCCTCAACGGCGACGAAGACAATGACACGCTCGACGGGGGCGGCGGTAATGACATTCTGAACGGCGGCATCGGCTCGGATACCGCCGACTATTCCGCCCGCACGTCCAATTTGAACATCAGCCTTGATAATGTCGCAAACGACGGCAGAGCCGGCGAAACTGACAACGTCAGAAATGATATCGAAGTCGTCCAGGCAGGTTCCGCTAACGACACGCTTTCCGGCGGCAACACCAATGCCACCCTGATGGGCAACGCCGGGGACGACACGATCAACGGCGGTGGCGGCTCAGGCTTCAGCACGCTGTACGGAGGCGATGGAAACGACCGCATCCTGCCGCATGGCAACCAGAACTCGGTTCACGGCGGCAACGGCGACG
>JANXSH010000253.1 GCA_025356615.1 Planctomycetia bacterium
CCCGGCTCGCCACGAATCGATTCCTTCACAGCTTCTCAGTAGAAGCGAACCCGGACGCCTTCCGGGTGGAGGGGTAGATGAACGGTACACCTTCGATCTACCCTATCTTCTCTCCCTGCCTTGTCAATCGCTGTTTGGCGATCCGCGAAGCCACATCGACTCGCTGCCGGAACTGTCGAGCGGAGTCGCCGGTGCTTCTGGAGGTGACGTGAGGAGAAAGGATCCTGTCCGCCGATCATCGCAGCAGTATCAACCCCAGGATGACGACCGTCAGGCCGACCGCGAGGCCGACCCCGATCCCGATCAGCGCAAGCTGCAAGGGGGCGCGATGGCGTTTCGGGGCCGCAGGCAGTGCGTGTCGGATGGGTGGCGCGGGGGTGGCCGAGGACTGCTCCAGTGGCCTCTGAGGTTTCGTCTGCTCTTTCGGATTCAGCGAGATCGTATCCCCGTCGGACGCCATCACCGTGTCGGGCGCGAGGGTGCCTGCGTGACCGATGATTCCCGTCGAATCGACGAGCAGACCCGTGGCGGGGTCGATGCGGATCTCGGTGAGGGTTTGATTCGACGGCTGCAACACGGATGGCGAACCGATCTCCGCCCACCGCTCCAGCGCGAGAGCGACCTCCCCAGCGCTCGAAATCCGGTCGCATGGCTTCTTGGCAAGCATCTTCGCGATAAACCCGGACAGATCCTCGGGCACTTCGGGACGCAGGGCGTGGACCGGCGTCGGCATCTCCGCCTGGTGCATCATGAGCTTCTTGGCGATCGACCCCTCGGGGAAGGGCGGGTGGCCGACGAGGAGCGCGTAAAGCGTTGCGCCCAGGCTGTAGACATCGGCACGTCCATCGACATCGTGCAGGCTGAGCGCCTGCTCCGGGGAGAGGTAGTCCGCCGTGCCCAGCACCTGATTGCTGTTGAACTTTTTCGTCAGCGACTCTTCCTCGGCCTGGGCGTCCGGCTCGTAGCGGGCCAAGCCCAGGTCCAGCACCTTAATGGTGCCGGTCGCATCGACCATGAGGTTGCCGGGCTTCACGTCGCGATGGACGAGGCCCAGTCCGTGGGCGTGTTGCAGCCCCAGGGCGGCCTGCCGGGCGTACTCGCACGCGGTGGCGACGGCCAGGCGCTTGCGCCTGTGTAGGAGTTGTTGGAGCGTCGGCCCCTCGATGTACTCCATGACGATGTAGTTCAGCCCGTCCTCTTCGCGGAAATCATAGATCTGAACGACGTTGGGGTGATCGAGAACGGCGGCCGCCCGCGCCTCGCGCCGAAATCGTTCGATGACGACCGGATCATCGGCGCAGGACTGCGGCAGGACTTTAATGGCGAATCGCTTCTGGAGTACCTCATGTTCGGCGAGGTAGACCAGGCCCGCCCCCCCCGCCCCGAGGCGATCGAGAATGCGGTAGACGCCGAGCCGGAATCCCTTGTGCTTGCCGAGGAGGAACTGCTCGGCCTGGAAGATGGTCATCACGCCGGCGCGGATCAACTTCACTGCGAGTCGGCGCGGCGAGACCCGAACCATGTCTGGGTTGGCCTCGAGGTAGTCGTCGAGGCGGGCGAAGGCGATCTGCCCGCTCTTGCGAACGAGTTGAAGGAAATCGGGGGTGGAGGCTGGGGCAGACATGCCGCATCCTTCCGAGGGAGTGCCTCGGCCGTGTCGAACTGATTCCGTCCAGGGCAAGCTGGCCAACGATTGCTTGCCTACGGGAGAAGACGGCAAGGAAGCCAACCAAGAGTAGGACACGATCGGCCCCCGTGCGAACAAATGTGGTTGCCGAATCGTCGGGATTCTTGCCGGAGATAGAATGATTCAGGGGAGAGACGAATCGGAGAGGGCGAATCAGCAGGAAGTCGAAGTTCACCCGCCTCGTCCACGACTCTGATGGGGCCGAACGAATGCTCCTCGGCCCACCAGGAGGGCGGACCCTGACGATGCGTTCCCGTAGACGTAGAAATACAGACGTATCGAACGATCCTCATGAGTAATCGCTTTGCGCGTTCGCCTATCACTCCTCATGCTCTTGCAATGGGCCATCCCCGGCTCGTTGGTCCCGGTGTTGAGCCTGCACCTCGAACAAGCGCTCGGCTTTGGCCGGATCGAGACGGCGTGGTGCTGTGCCACGCAGGCGGTCGGCGCGGTCGTCTCGTCGCTGCTCGCCGGTCAGGTTGCTGATCGATGGGTCGCTGCGGAAAAGGCGATGGCCGTCTGCGCCGTCCTCTCCGGCCTCTCGCTGTTCGTTCTGACCGAATCGACGAAGCCGCTCAGCGTCTTCCTCGTCACCCTGTTCTTCTGGCTGGTCACGGGGCCGATGCTGCTCATGGGGACGACGGTCAGTTTCGCCAACCTCACCGACCCCCGCAAGCAGTTCGGCCCCATCCGAATGTGGGGAACGGTGGGGTGGATGATCCTCGGCTGGGTCGTGACGGCGTGGATGCGGCTCTCCCCCTCGATCTGGCCCGGCCGCACGCCGCCACTGAGCGACGCATTCCGCATCGGTGGGGTGCTCGCGCTGGCGCTCGCGGCCTACGCCCTGACGTTGCCTTCGACCCCGCCTCGCCCCAAGTCCGGTGACAAGGTCGGGCGATGGCTCGCCCCGCTCCACGCGAGCCGACTGCTCCGGGGTCGGGCGTTCTTCGTCTATTGCCTCTGCCTGTTGGGGACTTGCCTCACCTTCCCCCTGACGACGCAGAATACGCCCCTGTTACTCCTCCAGATAGGAATCCCCCAGGCCTGGATCCCGATGGCCCTCACGGTCGCCCAGACGACGGAGATCGCCCTACTTGCCGTTCTCCCCCTCCTCTTGCACCGCTTCGGCCTTCGTACCATGATGTCGGCGGGGCTGGTCGCCTGGCTGGTCGGGCTGTCGATCCTGGCCGTCGGTCATCCGACTTCGTTGGTCCTCGGTTCGCTGCTGGTCAACGGCATCTTCATCACCGGATTCATGATCGCCGGTCA